>SLSM01000068.1 GCA_007130445.1 Trueperaceae bacterium
CTCCTCGACGAGGCCGGCTACCCGCGCGGCGCGAACGGCGTGCGCTTCTCGATCACGCTGCAGTCGCCCAACAACCGCTACCTGAACGACGCCAACGTGGCCCTCGCCGTCGGTCAGTACCTCAGCGACGTCGGCGTCCAGACCGACGTCGATCTGCTCGACTTCGCCTCGGTGTACGTGCCGCTCATCGTCGGCGGCAACATGGCCGGCCCGCTCTTCCTGCTCGGCTCGGGCGGCGCCACCTGGAACGCCCTGTACGACATGGCCGACCTCTCGCGCGTCGACGCGGGCACGAACTACACCGGCTGGGCCAACCCTGACTGGTACAGCGGCTGGGATCGCATCTCCGCCACCACCGACGAGGCCGAGCAACGTGTCGTCATCGACGAGATGCTGCAGGTCTTCTACGACGACGCGCCGTGGCTGATGATGTACTTCCAGCCCGACTTCTACGGCGTGAGCACCCGCATCGACTGGGACGCGCGCCGCGACGAGAAGGTCATCGTCACGGACGCGACCCTGCGCTGATCACTCGTCCCCCCGACGGTGCCGCCGCGTAGGCGGCACCAGGTGACGACGTCACACCGCCCCTGCGGCTGGCGTCGTCACCACCTATCTTGCGGAGCGTCTCATGTGGTCTTACGCCCTCAGCCGAGTCGTCCAAGCCGGCGTCGTGATCGTGGCTGTCACGCTCATCACGTTCCTGACGTTGCACATGTCCGGCGACCCGACCTATCTCTACGTCAGCGAACGCGCCAGTGAGCAGGAGATCCAGCAGGTGCGCGAGCGCCTCGGGTTCGACCGGCCGCTGCACGTCCAGTACCTGACCTTCCTCGGCGGCCTCGCCCGCGGCGACACCGGCCGCTCGCTCACGTACCGCACGTCCGCCATGCAGGTGGTGCTCGAGCGCTTGCCGGCGACCATCGAGCTCACGCTCATGGCCATGTTCATCGCGGTGGTGTTCGCGATCCCGCTCGGCATCATCGCCGCGCTCAACCGCGGGACCTCCATCGACGGCGGCATCATGGCGCTCGCGATGTTCGGTCAATCGATCCCGAGCTTCTGGCTCGGCATCATGCTGATCCTGTTCGTCGGCCTGGGCCTGGCGTGGTTGCCGATATCGGGGCACGTGCCGGTCATCGAGCCGTTGCTCAAGGGCGACTTCGAGCGGGCCTGGAACAACATCCCGAACGCGCTGCGCTACCTGATCATGCCGGCGTTCACCATCTCGCTCTTCTCCATGTCGCGCAACGCGCGCCTGGTGCGCTCGTCGATGCTGGAAGTGTTGTCGCAGGACTACGTCCGCACCGCGCGCTCGAAGGGTCTGCCCGAGTGGGGCGTCGTCATGCGCCACGCGCTCCGAAACGCGTGGATGCCGGTCGTGACCATGCTCGGCCTCGAGTTCGGCTTCCTCCTGTCCGGCGTGGTCGTGGTCGAGACCGTCTTCTCGTGGCCCGGCGTCGGACGCCTCGTCTTCAACGCGATCAACCAGCGCGACGTCCCGCTCGTGCAGTCGGCCGTGGTGATCTTCGCGGGCATCTTCGTGATGCTCAACTTGATCGTCGACCTGCTCTACGCGCGGCTCGATCCGCGCGTGAGGCTCTCGTGACACCGCCGTCGGTGTCGCAGGCGGCGGCCGACCCGGTCGCGAATGCGCCCGTTCCGACGCCGCGTCGCGACGCCCTGCGGAGGGCCTGGCGCTCGCTGAGCAAGGCGGTCTGGCCGTTGCTGGCGATCGCCGTGCTGCTGGTCATCATGTTCGCGGCCGTCGCAGGACCGGCCATCTCGCCGAAGGACCCGAACCGTCAGAACATCATCAGCCGCCTGCAGCCGCCCATGGTCGCCGACCGTGACGGCGTCGTGCAGCACTATCTCGGTACCGACGGCCTCGGTCGCGACGTGCTCTCGAGGCTGATCTACGGTGCGCGCGTATCGCTGCTCGTGGGCTTCACGGCGGTGTTCATCGGCGGCGTGCTCGGTGTGGTGTTGGGCATGACGGCCGGCTACGTGGGAGGCCGCGTGGACGCGGTCATCATGCGTCTCGCCGACATCCAGCTCGCGTTCCCGTTCATCTTGCTGGCCATCATGTTCCTGGTCGTCCTCGGCTCGGGCGTCTTGAACCTGGTGCTGATCCTCGGGATCGGGCAGTGGGTGACGTATGCCCGCATCGCCCGCGGACAGACGATGTCGCAGCGGGAGAAGGAGTACGTCGAGGCGGCGCGCGCGCTCGGTGCACGAGGCCCCTCCGTGCTCTTCCAGACGATCCTGCCCAACATCCTGGCGCCGCTCATCGTGATCGCGTCGTTCAACGTCGCCAGCGTCATCCTGTCCGAGGCAGCGCTGTCGTTCCTCGGACTGGGCGTGCCTCCGACGGTACCGACGTGGGGCGGGATGCTGGCCGAGAGCCGCGACCAGCTGCTCGCCGGCCGCTGGTGGCTGGCGGTCTATCCGGGCGTGGCGATCATGCTCACCGTGCTGTCGTTCAACATCCTGGGCGACTGGCTACGCGATTTCCTCGACCCTCGCTTGCGCGGGGTCGGCTGAACCAAGGAGGATCATCATGACCATCCGAGTCGGCGTCATCGGCGCCTCGTTCGCCAAGGCCGCCTACCTACCGGCGCTGCGCCACGTGGAGGGCGCCGAGGTCGTGGCGCTCGCCAGCGCCCGCATGGAGAGCGCACGCGCGGCAGCGGACGCCTTCGACGTGCCGCACGCCTACGACGACTGGCAGGCGATGCTGCGCACGCACGAGTTCGACCTGGTGTGCATCGCCACCCCCACCGACACGCACGCCCCCATCGCGCTCGCCGCGCTCGATGCCGGTGCCAACGTGCTGTGCGAGAAGCCCACCGCGATGGATGCCGACGAGGCTCGCGCGATGCGCGACCGAGCGGCCGAGCTCGGCCGCGTCGCGATGATGGGGCACGAGCTCCGCTTCAACCCCAACCGTCGCAAGGTCGCCGAACTCGTCGCATCGGGCGCGATCGGCGAGGTGCGCCACGCCCACATCAGCAACGTCACCCCGGGATGGGCCGATCCGGCCGCACGACCCGCGGGCGACTGGTGGTCGCTCGCCGAGCGCGGCGGTGGCCGGCTGGGCGCCAACGGCTCGCACCAGGTCGACCTGCTCAGGTGGTGGTTCGGCGAGGTCGAGGCCGTGCTAGGGATCGTCGACACCATGATCCCGAACCGCCTCGACAAGCACACGGGCGAGCCGTGGACGGCGACGGCCGACGACTACGACCACCTGCTCCTGGAGCAGGAGCGCTGCCGGCGGTCCGACGTCGTGATGTCGGGCGTCGCGAGGCACAACATGAACAACGTCACCGAGATCTTCGGCAGCGAGGGCACCATCGTCCTGACCAACGCGGACGAGCGGCTGCTCCTGGGGGCGCCGGGCGCGGAACTCGAGGACATCAGCGTCGACGACCCCAACGCGCGTCTCCCAGGCGTCAACAAGGGCATCTGGAACGTGTCGTTCGTGGCCCTGATGCAGGAGCTGTGCAGTGCCGTCCGCGAGGGGAGGGCGCCGAAGGAGGGCGCCACCTTCGAAGACGGTTGGCGCAATCAGATGGTGCTCGACGCGGCCAAGCGCTCGCATGCTGAGCGCGCCTGGGTGAGCCTCGGTGGGTGAGGTCCCCGCCGATCTCCAGGCGGTGTTCGCCTGGATCGACGCGCATGCCGACGAGTGCATCGCCGATCTGCAGGAGCTCGTGCGGCAGCCGAGCATCTCGGCGCAGGGCGTCGGGTTGCACGAGTGCGCCGATCTGGTCGAGGCGCAGATGCGGCGTGACGGTCTCGACGCACGACAGCACCCGCTCGAGGGTGGCCCGCCCGTGATCGTCGGTCACATGACCACGCCGCGCTCGTCCAAGACCATGCTGTGCTACTCGCACTACGACGTACAGCCTCCCGAGCCGCTCGAGGCCTGGGACCACGGTGGGCCGTGGTCGGCCGCGATCGTCGACGGCGTCATGTACGGTCGCGGGACCACCGACAACAAGAGCGGCGTGCTGGCCTTCAACAAGGCTGCCAAGGCGTTCCTCGCGACCAGCGGCGAGCTGCCCGTGAACCTGAAGTTCATCGTCGAGGGCGAGGAGGAGATCGGCAGCCTCCACCTCGGTCCGTGGGTGGAGCGGAACGGCGCGCTGCTCGAGGCGGACGGCATGCACTGCCTCGACGGTTCGGTCGACACGGCCACCGAGCTCCCCGACGTGTCCCTCGGCTTGAAGTCGGTGCTGTTCGTCGAGCTGGTGGTGCGCGGGGCCAACGCCGACGTCCACTCGCTCAACTTCCCGCTCCTGCCGAGCCCTGCATGGGACTTGGTGCGCGCCCTGAACACGATCATGGACGAGCAACGCCGCGTCCTGATCGACGGTTGGTACGAGGGCCTCTACGAGCTGCAGGAGGAGGACGAGGCGCAGCTGCGCGAGAAGGCCGAGCGGGTCGATCTGGACGCTCTGAAGCGCGAGTGGGGCATCACCGCCTTCGCGCTCGGGCGCGACGGCGTCGACGCCCACCGGGCGCGGCAGTACGAGCCGACCGCGAACATCGCCGGTCTCGTCTCGGGCTACACCGGGCCCGGCTCGAAGACGATCGTGCCGAACGAGGCCCGCGCCAAGATGGACTTCCGCCTGGTGCCCCACATGCGCCAGGAGGACGCCATCGCCAAGCTGCGCGCCCATCTCGATGCGCACGGCTTCGGACACGTAGAGGTCCACGGCGAGGCGCGTGCCGAGCCCCCCTACAAGATCTCGGTGAAGGAGCCCATGGCCCAGGCGGTGATCGAGGCGGCGCTGCAGGTGTGGGGCGAGAAGCCGATCGTGAACGGCGTCTCGGCCGAGGGCACCATCCTCAGGCACGTCTGGATCCCCTGCGTGCTCACCGGCTTCGCCAACCCCGGCGCCAACCTGCACGCACCCAACGAGAACATCCGCATCGCGGACTACGTCAAGGGCATCAAGTACGCCGCCGCGATCATGTACGCCTTCGGGAAGCAGGAGTGACACCATGACGACGACATCGCCACGAACGGACGACGCCCTCCGGGGCCAACTCGCCATCGTCACCGGAGCCGGCCGCGGCCTCGGCCGCGGCGGCGCGGTGGGTCTGGCCCGCCGCGGCGCGACGGTCATCGCCGTCGCCCGCACGAGCGACGAACTCGCGCGGACCGCCGCCATGGCGCCCGCCGGCCTGGTGATCCCCGCCGTGGTCGACCTGGCGGCGCCGGCGGAGGTCGACGCCCTGGTCGACCGGGTGTTGGCCGAGCACGGCCAGATCGACATCGTGATCAACAACGCCGGGATGCTGCCGTTCGAGACCTTCGAGGACACGACGCCCGAGCTGTGGCACCGGGTGATGCAAGTCAACCTCCACGCCGCCTACCAGCTCGCCTGGCGCTGCTACCCGGCGATGGTCGAGCGCGGCCGCGGCGTCATCAGCAACGTGTCGTCCGGCGCCGGCGTCAGGCCGTTCATCCTCGAGA
>SLSM01000213.1 GCA_007130445.1 Trueperaceae bacterium
ACTTGCAGCGTGAAGAACTCGCTGCGGGTGAGCACGATCAGCGGCCACAGGAAGTCGTTCCAGCGCCACATCACCGAGAAGATCGCCAGCACCGCCAGCGCCGGCGCGGAGAGCGGGATCACGATCTGCCAGAAGATGCGCCACTCCGACGCGCCGTCGATGCGCCCGGCGTCGAGCAGCTCGTCGGGGATGGTGAGCATGTACTGGCGCAGCAGGAACACGCCCGTCGGCGTGGCCGCGCCGGGGATGATCACGCCCCACAGGTTGTTGACCCAGCCGACCTGGTTGACGACCAGGTAGACGGGGACGAGGATGACGCTGATCGGGATCATCAGCGTGCTGATGATGACGAGGAAGATCAGGTTGCGGCCGCGGAAGCGGTACTTGGAGAGCGCGAACGCGGCCATGCTGTTGATCACGAGCGTGATCAGCGTCGCGGTGATGGTCACGACCACGCTGTTGCGCAGGTAGCGCATGAAGTTGAAGCGCGTGAAGGACTCGGTGTAGTTCTCGGTCGCCAGCCCGAACGCCCGCACGGGCGTGCGCAGTTCGATGGGGATCTGCAGCACCTCGTCCGGTGCGGCGGGGTCGACCATCTGCGCCATCAGGCCGATGCGGCGCACTTGGGCCAACCGGGCCTCGCTGCCGTCCGCGAGGACGACGTCGTACACCGCGAGCGGCTGCGGGTAGCCCTCGACCTCGGCCGTCACCTGCGCGAGCGGCAGCAGCGTGGGCGGGAACTCGAGGAGGTTCTGTTGCGTCTTGAACGACGAGAGCACCAGCCACGCCACCGGACCGAACATCACCAGGACTCCGACGATCAGGTAGGCGTAGGTGAGCACGTCACTGACGCTCCAGCGACCCTCGTGACCCTGGCGTCGGCCCAGGAAGCGCCCCACGGCCGTCATGCCAGGTGCCTCTCGCTGCCGCGGCCGATGCGCAGTTGCAGGAGCGTCGCGACGAGCAGCACGGCGCCGAGCGTGACGCTCGCCGCGGCGGCCATGCCGAAGCGCGGGTTCTGGGTGCCGAACCCGGTGGCGTAGATGTACTGCACCAGCAGCATCGTGGCGCTGCCCGGTCCGCCGCCGGTGAGGACGTACACCTCGTCGAACATCTGGACGGCCCGGATGAGCGACAGCACCAGCACGACCATCATGGTCGGCATCAGGAGCGGCATGGTGATGTGGCGGAACGACTGCAGCGTGCTGGTGCCGTCGATCGCGCCGGCGTCGTAGAGCTCGACGGGGATGCTCTGCAGGCCGGCGAGCAAGATGAGCGTGTAGAAACCCATGTTCGCCCAGATGCTGACGATGATCACCCACGTCATCGCCCACGTGCCGTTGAGCAAGAAGTTGATCGGGTCTTGCCCGAGCGAGATCAGGATGGCGTTCAGCACGCCGTCGCGCTGCAAGATCCACTTCCAGATCAGCGCCACCACCACCGGCGAGAGCAGCACCGGGTAGAAGAACACGCTGCGGAAGAAGCCCAGACCGCGGATCTTGCGGTTCAGGACCATCGCGGTGAGCAGCGAGATCGCCACCATGCCGCTGACCTGGAACGCCACGAACACGCCGGTGTTGCGCGCCGCGCGCCAGAAGCGATCCTCGAGGCAGGTGTTGGGATTGGCGTAGTCGGTGCACGTGTAGAGCCGCTCGAAGTTGGCGGCGCCGACGAAGGTCCGGTCTTGCGGATAGAGGGCCGTGCCGCTCGTCATCGCGAAGTAGACGTTGAGCAGCATGGGGAAGAGGATGAAGATCCCGAACACGAGCAGGTTCGGCAGGAGGAAGAGATACGCCATGTTGCGCTGACCGATCACGCGCTGGATGGGTTCGAGGACGAACCCGATGGTGTTCATGACGAGCGCGTAGAGGCCCTGGACCCCGCGGCCGGCGAGGGCGTTGGCGCGCTTGAGGGGCGTCGTTCGGACGGCCATGGGCTGCGGACCTCCAGACCGGACCGACGGGGTCCGTCGTGCATGCATCGGGCGCTACCGGTCAGCGTACCGGTAGCGCCCGGGAGACGTTCGCGGTTCGTCGACGGGGGTCACCGTGACGCCGCTGGTCAGGTCCTCAGCGGATGCCCTGCTCGCGCAGCACCTGGTCGATGTCGGCTTGGGCGCGCTCGAGCACCTCGTCGAGCGTCAGCTCGCCCACGAAGGCCTGGGTGAGGCGGTCGCGGATGCTGTCGTTCACGACGAAGACGAAGGGGTATGCCTGCAACGCGTAGGCCGTGGGGTCGAGCCGAGGCACCTGCGATGCGAACACGGAGAGCGCGTCGCGCGCTGCCTCGTCATCGGTCTGGAAGTCGATGCCCGTCTCGGCCAGGCCGAGGTGGCCGGGGATGAAGAGTGAGCGGCCGTAGAACTCCGCCATCACGTCTTGCTGCGTCAGGAACTCCATGACCCGCGCGACCTCGGCGGGGTGGTCGGTGTTCGCGACGCCCACGACGCCGGCGCCGCCGGGCATGCCGGTGCAGGCCATCGGGCCGCAGGGATTGGGGATGGCCTCCCAGTCGAAGGCGTCGCCGATCAGGTTGGCAAACTGGCTGATCTGCCAGCTGCCGGCCATGTACAGCACGGTCTGGGCGTTGATGAAGAACTCGTTGGCGGCGACGTAGGTGCCGGCCGTGCCGATCCAGGCGTCGGGGAGCATGGTTCCGTCGGCGTGCCAGTCGATCATGAGTTGCATCATCGTGCGCATGCCCTCGTCATCGATCGTGGCGTGGCCGTCCTCACCGAAGTACTGAGCACCCATGCTGATGGCGGGACCCGCCATCCGGTGGCCGGTGCGGTCCATGACCATCGCGAAGGGCGTACCGGTCGCGTCGGCGACCGCGCGGGTCACCTCGGCCCACTCCTGCCAGGTCGTGTCGCCGGTCGGGACGTCGATCCCGGCCTGGTCGAAGAGCGTGCGGTTGATGAAGGGGCCGGTGACGGTGAGCTGCGTCATGAAGCCGGGGATCGCCTGGGAGCCCGCGGGGCGCATCCAGTCGAGGAACGGCCCGAAGTTGGTCTCCCAGTAGTCCGGGTTCGACAGGTAGGGGCGCATGTCGAGCCAGTACTCGGAGAGCCCGCCGAGGTTGGTGACGCGCACGATGTCGGCGGCGTCGCCGGAGGCGAGCTGGAGCGGCAGCGACTGGAGGATGCCGGCGGCGTACGGGACCGTGTCCATCACGACGCGGACGTCGGGGTTGGCAGCTTCGAAGCGGTCGAGGAGCTCGCGCATCACCTGGCCCTCGTTGCCGTCGTCGTACCAGGTCATACGCAGTTCGACCTGTGAGAACGCGGCGCCGAGGAGCAGTGCTGCGGTGAACAGGGCGGCGAGGCTGAAGCGTGGGGACATCGGGACCTCCTGTGGTCGGTGTGTGCGCGGGGGCGACCCTGGTGGGTGCGCTCACTGGCACGGGGACTCCGTGTGGCGTGAGCCTACGGACGCGCTATGGGTGGTGTGCCTCACGCTCCCTTCGGGTGGTCGCGTCGGTGCACGCCTTGCGGATGGACGTGGCTGAGTATACGGTGGGCGGCACGATGTCGTCAAAGCGCCGTGGCGCCGCGAAGCATGTCAGGGACGTGTCAGCTTTGGGCACGTCGGGCGGCTTCGTGCGGGCGTGACGACGGGCCCGGGCGTGCCCCTGTGGCCGCGCGGCGACGGTGCCCTGATCGGCGAGGGACCCGCCCCGCTCGCGCTCACGGGCGCGCGCTTGCAGGCGTGGGTCGACGTGGCGGGCGTCGACGAGATGGTCGTGTGGGGCGGCGGACGCGCCGCCTCGCTGCGTTTCGAGCCACCGCTCGAACCGAGCTCGCTCGTGGTGACCCCGAACCGCTGGCATGCTGCGTGGTCCGGTGGTGCGTTGACGGTGAGCGCCTTCCCGCCGCGACCGGCGATCGTGTTGCAGGGCCGGGGCGCGCTGCTGACGCTGCGCCTGACGCACCCGCGGCGCATGCCGGCGGGCTTCGACGCGGCGCCGACGCGGGCACCGCTGCCCGACGGCCACCACGTCGCGAGAGACTGGACCCACACCCGGCTGCGGGTCCACGACGGCGCTGTCGGACCGGACGGACGCGTGGCGTTCGGCCCAACCGGCGTCGCCGTCCTCGCCGCCGGCGCAGACGAAGATGAGGCGTCGGCGGCGGCTGCCTGGGCCCTGGCCGATCCGGACGCGGTCCGCGCCGAGTTGGACGCCTACCACGACCGACTCAGGGCGATGCTGTGGGTGGCCGACGCCGAGCTGAAGAGCCTGGCGCTGCACGGCCTGCACACCGCGTTCAGCGCCCGCAAGACGCTGGCCGACGGTCGCTTCGCCGGCCTCGCGGCCGGGGTCGGGTACGCGATGCCGCCGCGGACGTACTACCGAGACGCCTACTGGACGCTGCAGGTGCTCCTCCCGCTGGCGCCGGGGGCCGCCCTCGAACAGCTGCTCGTCCTGGTGGGCGGCGTCCACACGAGCGGCGAGGCGCCGAGCGGCGTCGTCATCGCCTCGAGCGCCGGCGAGTGGTGGGCGGACCACGCCGACTCGCCGCTGTGCTTCGTCCTGCTCGTGTGCGACGTGGCGGCCTGGTGCGGCGCGGCCGATCTGCTGGAGCGCGACGTCGACGGCGTCACGCTGGGCGCGCGTGTGTCCGCCGTCCTCGAGCGCGTGCACGCCGGCGTCGACGCGTGGGGGTTGCCGGCGAAGCCGCACGGTGATCGCGATTGGGCCGACAACGTCTTCCGGGGTGGGGCCGTCACCTACCTGGCGGGCCTCTATCACGGCGCCCTCGAGCGCACGGCGGCGCTGGTGGCGCCGCGCGACCCCGTGCGCGCCGAGCGCTACCGGCGACGCGCCGCCGCCCTGCGCACGGGCGCCCGGGAACGGCTGTGGCGCGCGGACCTCGGCCACTTCGTCGCGTTCCGCGAGCCGTCGGGGCGCGCCGAGGCGCACCTCGCCATCGAGACCCTGACCGCGCTGCGCTATGGCCTGGCCGACGATGCGCAGGCTGCGAGCGTCCTGGCGGTGATGCGCGCGCGCCTGGAGACACGGCACAACGCCGACCAGCCTTTTGGCGATTGGGGCGTCATGTGCGCCCACCCGCCGTACGCCGCCTGGGTGCGGCGACGCGGCAGGAGCCGCTTCGCGTACCGCTACCACAACGGCGCCGACTGGCCCTACTGGGACGGCGTCTACGCCGAAGAGCGCCTGCGCCGCAGCCTGCCCGGCTGGCGCTACCCGCTGACGCGCTGGTGGGCGGTCGGCCTCGAGCAGGGACGCGCGACGCCCGTGGAGTACGCCTCGCCGCCGTTCGCGCCGGGATCGCCGTCGAACGCGTGGAGCGCGATGCCGGTGGCGGCGATGCTGCGGGGCGGCTTCGGCTTCACGCCGGGCGGCTCCGTTCGCGCGCCCCCGTGGGGCGACAGCGGTTCGACACGACCCCTCCCCGGCGGCGGCGTTCGACGCGTCCGGGTGACGGGCG
>SLSM01000253.1 GCA_007130445.1 Trueperaceae bacterium
CCCGGCCCCGGCGGCCGCGCGAGCCCGGCCAGTGCCGTCGCGAGGCCGATGGCGTCGGTGTTGTGTCCCAGCAAGCGCGCGCCGCTCCGGACGATGGTGTTGACGGCGCCGAGGCGCTCGGCCTCGGGCGTGAGCGCGTCGAGGTGGGCGACCACCGCCTCCTTGTGCGGCACCGTGACGTTGGCGCCGAGCAGCGTGCGGCTCTCACGCAGCCGCTCCAGGGCCGGCCCCAGCGCCGCCGGTGCCACGTCCCACGCCTCGTAGCGCCCCACGATGCCCGTGGCGGCGAACGCCGCGTCGTGCATCACGGGGCTGAGGCTGTGACCGGCGGGGTGGGCGAGCAGGACCGCGAGCGTGGGCGCGGGCTCGTCGACCCTCGTCGCACTCACGTCAGGCCCGGACGGCGGCGAGCGCCGACGCCAAGCGCTCGACGGCGGCCAGCGCCCGCTCCACGTCGCCCTCGCGCAGGTCGGCGTGGGTCACGAAGCGCACGCTGGCCGCGCCGACCGCGTTGACCAGCACCCCGTCGGCTCGCAACGCGTCCGTGAACACGCCCGCGTCGCCCACGTGGGCATAGACCATGTTCGTCTGCACCCGGGCCAGGTCGATGGTGACGCCCGGCAGCCGCGCCAGGCCCTCGGCCAGGCGCCGGGCGCGGGCGTGGTCCTCACTCAGGCGCTCCACCATCGTCTCGACCGCGACGATCCCTGCCGCGGCGAGCACGCCCACCTGGCGCATGCCACCGCCGAGCATCTTGCGGTAACGATGGGCCCGCCCGATGAAGGCGCGCGAGCCGACGAGCACGCTCCCGACCGGCGCCCCGAGACCCTTGCTCAGGCACAGCGAGGCGCTGTCGAAGGGCGCGCACACGTCCGCGAGCGGCACGCCCAACGCCGCTGCCGCGTTCCACGCGCGGGCGCCGTCGAGGTGGTACGGCAGCCCTTCGGACGCCGCGACGTCGCCGATCGCCCGGGCGATGTCCAGCGGCACGACCGTGCCACCTGCGCGGTTGTGGGTGTTCTCCAGCACCACTACGCCGCTCGGTGCGACGTGGATGGAGCGCGTCACGGCCGCGCGCACGTCGTCCGGCCGCGGCACGCCGCCCGGGGCCGGGACGAAGCGCGGCACCACACCGGCGATCACGGCCATCGCGCCGAGCTCGTACTCGTAGACGTGCGCGGCCTCGGGGACGATGACCTCGCTGCCACGCTGGGCGTGGACGGCGAGCGCGACCTGGTTGCCCATGGTGCCGCTGGGGACGAAGAGGCCCGCCTCGAAGCCGGCCCGCTCGGCCACCAGGGCCTGGAGCCGCGCCACGGTGGGGTCCTCGGCGTAGACGTCGTCGCCGACCTCGGCCGCCGCCATGGCGCGGCGCATCGCGTCGGTCGGGCGGGTGACGGTGTCGGAGCGGAGATCGATCGCAGTCGCGCACATGGCGGCGACGGTACTACACCGGCAGCGCGGTCGCCGGGCTGCGCGCGGCGGCGGCTTCCTCGCCGCGCACCTCGCCGAGCCAGCTGACGAAGGCGTCCAGACCCTGACGGTAGGCCTGCTCACGTCGTTCGCGCTTGCCGGGCCCGCCGCGCTGCTTGGGCGGGACGGGCACCAGACCCCAGTTCGCGTTCATCGGCTGGAAGCCGTCGGGCTCGGCGCCGGCCAGGAAGCGGACCAGGCCGCCCAGCATGCTCGCCTCGGGCGGCACCACGGCGGGGAGTCCGAGCACGCGCCGGGCCGCGTTGGTACCCGCGAGCCACCCCGTGGCGGACGATTCGAGGTAGCCCTCGGTGCCGGCGAGCACCCCGGCGACGAACAGGTCGGGGTGCTCGCGCAGCGCCATGCCGGTCGTGAGCAGGCGCGGCGCGCACAGGTAGGTGTTGCGGTGCATCACGCCGTAGCGCACGATCTCGGCCTGCTCGAGGCCAGGCATCGACTGCACGAGCGCCTTCTGATCGCCCCACCGCAGGCCGGTCTGGAAGCCGACCAGGCTCCACATGCGCCCGGCGGCGTCCTCCTGTCGGAGCTGCGCGACGGCGTGGAAGCGCTCACCCGTCTCGGGGTGTTCGAGCCCGACGGGCTTCATCGGACCGAAGCGCGGCGTGTCGATGCCGCGCCGCGCGAGCTCCTCGATCGGCATGCAACCCTCGAAGAACTCGAGCTTCTCCCAGTCGTGCGGCGTGTGCGAGCGCGCCTCGGCCAGGGCGCCGATGAAGCGCTCGTATTGCTCGCGCGTGAAGGGCACGTTCAGGTAGTCGGCCGCCTGGCCGTAGCGGCCCTTGCGATACGCGACGCTCATGTCGATGCTCTCGCCGTCGATCACCGGCGCGGCGGCATCGTAGAAGCCCAGGAACGCCTCGCCGACGCGCCGGCTGAGCGCCGTCGCCAGCGCGTCGCTGGTCAGCGGCCCGGATGCCACGACGGTCACGCCGCCCTCGAGCGCGGTCACCTCTTCGGTGTGGACGGTGATCAGGGGGTGCGCGCGGATCGTCCGCGTGACCAGCTCGCTGAAGGCGTCGCGGTCGACCGCGACGGCGCCGCCGGCGGGCACCCGCGTCGCGGCGGCGCTCGACATCACCAGGCCGCCCGCGGCGAGCATCTCGGCCTGCAGCAGACCCTTGGCGTTGTTCGCGGCGTCTCCGCCGAAGCTGTTGCTGCACACGAGTTCGGCGAAGCCGGCGGTGCGGTGCGCCGGGGTGGTGGTGCGAGGGCGCATCTCGAACAGATCGACGGCCACGCCCAACCGCGCGGCTGCCAGGGCGGCGTCTGAACCGGCCATGCCGGCGCCGATCACGCGTACGCGGGGGCGAGCGGTCAGCATCATCCAGCGGAGTGTAGCAGCGCGGTGGCGCCCGGCTGGTCGGCGGCGACGCCCACCGCCGTCGTCAGAAGCGACTCCGGCGCGACGGCCTGAGCTGCGCGGCCAGCCAACCTGCCGCGCCGATCACGACGAACGCGGCGCCGACGCCCGCGGGCACCAGGTGCGCCCACATCACCGTGTCGGCCATGCTCTGCGACAGCTGCGCCAGCACGAGCCGGGCCGTGTCGACAAGCGCCACGAAGGCGCCCTCGAGCGCCGGGCTCGCGGGCCACGCCGCGACGGCGCTCATGTCGCTCCACACCCACGCGGCCCACAGTCCAGGCCCGGCGCCGAGCAACCAGGCGAGGCCGGGCCACGTGGCGCGGCCGAAGCCCTCGGCGGTGAGCACGACGATCACGGTCAGCAGCAGCGCGACGGCGCCGAGCGTCCAGGCCCACGTCCGCGCCTGCCGGTGGACGCCGCGATCGAGGAGGTCGATGACGGCCGACGAGCGCGCCACCCGCTCGCGCACACCGGACTCCGGCAGCGCGGCCAGGACCGCGGCGCTGCCGCCGAGCACGGCGCGCTGCGCCAACTCCTGCACCACGCGCACGCGCCGCTCGGCGCTGTCGAGGCGCCCCAAGTCGCTCGGGTCCACGAGGCCCGCCCACGGATCGCTCGTCGGGGTGCTGCCGGCGAGCACGGCGCGGGCGTCCGCCAGCCTCGACTCGATCTCGCCCGAGCGGCTCCGCACGACGGCCGCCAGCGCTCCGTGGAGCGCGTCGCGGGCGGGCCCGGAGAGCGCCGCCTCGAGCGCGGCGGCGACGTTCGGGTTGGTGATCAACGCTCTCGCAGCGTCGGCACCGTCGTTCGCGACGACGGCCGCGAGCTCGGCGACGACCAGCTCACCGACCTCCAGGGAGCTGCGTCCCTGCAGGGCGAGCGGCGGCACGGTCACGAAGACCCCGACGAGCGGCTGGACCTCCTGACCGGGGTTCTGCTGCGCCTGGAGCGGCCAGTTGGCTGCGCGACTGCCGTCTGCCAGGCCGGCGGCGAAGAGTGGGCCGCGCAGTGCCAGCGCCAACAGCGGGCGCAAGACGGCCGTGTCGAGGCCCTCCAGGACACCACGCCACTCGGCGTCGTCGATGGTCTGCCAGGTCGCTGCGCCGCCGGTGACGACGTAACGCTCGGCCAACACGCCGGCGATCCGCGCCACGGCCGCGTCGACGTCGAAGGTCGGGATCTCGGTGGCATCGGCGAGCACGGGTGCGCCTGGGAGCAGGGCCAGCGGCGTGCCCGCCTGGTAGCCCGCCGCGGTCGGGGCGAGGCGCACGACCTCGTCGGCCGGGCCCACGGCCAGCGTCAGGAGCTCGAACGCGATCGGTTCGACCCGCACGGCAGCCGTGAGGCGCGTGACGCTCGACGCGGCAGCCGCGAGCGCGACCACGACGATCAGGATCAGCGCCGCCAGCCAGCGCACGTCGTGCTGCCAGGCCGGCCGTCGTTCGTTGCTGCGCATTCGGACCTCCCACCCGACACCGCGCTGGCCATGGTGACGGGTCGTCCACTGTACCGCGGCGTGGGTGGCGCGGCGGCACGTCCCCGGCGCGAGCCGCTCGGTAGCATGCCGGCATGACGACGGCACGCGTGACGCTCGTACCCCTGGCCGCCGGCCTGCATCTGCGCTGGCCGCGCTTCAACGCCGCGGTGCTCGCCGAAGTCCTGCGCCGCACGGCTCCCGACGCGCTGGCGCTCGAGCCGCTCCCGGTCGACTTCGAGCGCGATCCCACCTGGCAGGACCACGACGAACTCATGCTGCCGTGGGTGGCCGTGCCCTGGGCACGCCGGGCCGGCGTGCCGGTGCTGGGGGTGCACGAGCCGTCGCCCGACCCGCGCGCGGCGGCCGATCTGGAGCGCTACCTCGAGGGGTATCCGGGGGCCCGCCGCGTACTCGACGAGGCGCGCGCGCTCGAGCGTCCGCTCCCCGACCTCCTGGCCGCCGCCCTGACGCTCCCACGCGTGCTGCACGAGGTGGTACCGGTGTTGGAGGCGAGCCGTGCGCTCCGGCTCGAGTCGTTCGGCGACGGTCCGGCCACGGACTGGTCCGAGGCTCGCGCGGACGCCGTCGCCGCACGCGTTGCCGGGCTGGGCGCAGCGCACGTCGCGACGCTGGTCGCGCTCGACCGCTTCGTGCCGCTGCGCGACGCGCTCGAGCGCGCAGGCATCGAGGTCGGAACGCCGGACGAGCCGGAGGTCGACGACGCGGCGCGCGAGCGCGCGCTGCTCGACCTCGCCTGGCGAGGCGAGGGCGCCGACGTCGGCGCGTTGGTGGCGCAGCTCCGGCAGCTCGGTCACGCCGAGGCGCTCTTCCACGCGGCCGGGCTCCTCGTCGCCCACGCCCACCCGCTCGAGGCGCTCGAGGCGCTCGAGGGTGCGCTGCGGCTGGAGTTCGCGGAGCCGTGGTACCTGCCCGGGTCGCTGCTCGCGCGGCTCGGACAGCTGCGCGACATCGCCGGGCGGCGCGCCGAGGCGCTCAAGGCGTACCGCGGCGTGCTGGCGCTCTCGTGGGCACCACACGAGGCGCGTGCGGCCGCACGCGCGGGCCTCGAGGCGCCGTTCGCCCCTGCCGACGCGCCGTCGTGAGCGACACCGCC
>SLSM01000417.1 GCA_007130445.1 Trueperaceae bacterium
CCGAAGCGTGGTACGCGGCGGGCACGATACCGGTCTCGCACGCGACGCGCAGGAACGAGGCGTTGACCCTGTCCATGTGCACCCGTGCGGTGTACCGATCGACGACCTCGACCTCGCGCATCCCGTCGAAGCGACCAGCGATGGTGTTACCGGGCTGAGCGTAGAACTCGTAGGTGTACTTGACGTCTTCGGCTGTCAGCTCGCTGCCGTCGTGGAAGCGGACACCCTCGTGCACGTGGAAGGTGTAGCTGAGCCCGTCTTCGGCGATCTCGTACGAGCGGGCGAGCACAGACTCCGTCTCTGTCAGGTGGTTCACGAACACAAGTGGGTCGATCACGTTCATGATGATGGCGTACTGGATCGATGGCCCGCTGTGGTTGGGGCTGAGGCCGGCGACCTCGTGGTGGAC
The DNA here is from genome assembly GCA_007130445.1 of Trueperaceae bacterium. GTDB lineage: Bacteria > Deinococcota > Deinococci > Deinococcales > Trueperaceae > CSSed10-48. Next base: position 410 of record SLSM01000417.1, read on the forward strand.
CAGCCATGTGAGGCTGCCGCCCCGGGTCCCCTGGGCCCATGCTTGAAGCCCGTGGCTACCAACGTACACACCGATGCCTGCGGCGAGGCTCTGGCGAAGGAACTGGCGGCGGCTGAGCGGCTTGTTCAAGAGTCGTTCGAGCTTCCGGTTCGACATCCACGTACCTCCGCACGAGGGCCCTGGAGGGTGCCCCCGCATGCGGGAGTATACGTATCCGGTCACACCTTGTACACCCACGTGAAGCGCCCGTGAAGGTTCCGCCTGCGTGTGGGACGCCACGCTCGCGCGCTGTCGCGACGACGCGGTGCAGTCGCGCCGGGTAGCATGGCCGACGGCCGCCCCGTCGCGGATGGCCGGGAGGACCCACGTGCTCGAACTCTGGCTCATCCGACACGGCGAGACCGACTGGAACGCACAGGGACGCATCCAGGGCGCCGCCGACGTGCCCCTGAACGCCCTCGGCCTGCGGCAAGCCGAACGCCTCCGGGAGCGGCTGAGGGGCCAACGCTTCGACGCCGTCTACGCCTCAGACCTGACGCGTGCCCGCGTCACCGCCGAGACGGCGCTGCCCGACGCCGAGGTGCGGCTCGATCCGCGCCTGCGCGAGCTCGCCTACGGCGTCCTCGAGGGGAAGGCGTGGCGCACGATGAGTGATGAGGAGACCGCCATCGCCGCGCACTGGCACGAGGACCCGTACACGCGGCGGGTACCCGGCGGCGAGTCGTACGGTGACCTCACCGAGCGCGTCGATGCCTTCCGCGCCGAGCTCCCCACGAGCGGCCGCGTGGCGGCGTTCAGCCACGGTGGCACCATCCGCAGCGCGCTCTACGCCGTGGTGGGCCGCCCCAACGGCGCGGCCTGGCGCGTCGCCATCGGCAACACCGCCATCACACGACTGCGCTTCGACGAGCGTGGTGTGACGCTGCTGAGCGTGAACGACGAAGCGCACCTGGAGCGCGGGCTCGACTGACGGCGGCGCTGCTGCGACCGCGTCACCGGCCCTCGGCGGGCACCGGTTGCTCGGGAAGCGCCGTCCGCGCGTCGCCTGCGCGCCACAGCGTCGCTGCGAGCGCCGCGCCGAGCGCCAACCCCGCCACGACGAACCACACCGCGTGCAACCCCGACCCTTCCGCCACGCCTCCCAGCGCCAGCGTCGCCCCGACGCCGCCCGCGTACGCGGCCAGCGAACGGAGCGAGAGCATGGTCGCTCGCTCACGACTCGACACCCGAGCGTGGAACGCCGCCGCCAGCGCCGGGGAGGCGAACCCGAGGCCGAGGTAGACCAGCCAGGCACCCGACGCGGCGAGGGCGACGGCGCCGAGGCGCATGCTGCCAGTCGCCGCACCGTGGTCGGCGAACAGCGCGTCGACGAGCACCGCTCCGTCCGTCGTGAGGAGCGCAGCGCCGGCTGCGACCAGCGCCGCTCCCTGGGTCACTCGCGCGAGCGGAACGCGGGGAGCGGCGCCCGCGAGGCGCGCGGCCAGTGCTTGGCCGGCAGCGGTCGCCCCGAACGCCACGGCCATCACGACACCGAGCACCAGGCTCACGCCCTCGGGCCCCCAGCGGGCCCGCAGCTCGGCAGGCAGGAACGTCTCCATGCTCATCACCACGGCGCCGAGCGTCGCACCGATCATGACGAGCGCAGCGAGTGGCGGATCGCGGCGCAGCGCCGCGAGGGCGACGCGGGCGACCCGGTCGGGTCGCGCGGCAGCGCGCGTGGCGCGGCGCGCGACCGCCGAGGCCGAGCGCACCTCGTGCAACCTGGACGTGACCGCGATCGACACGATCCACACCGCGGCCGAAACGGCGTACGTGAGCTGCAGCGCCCGCACGTCGCCCGCTTCGGCGATGCCCAGGAGGGGCGCGAGCAGCGGCAGCGCGCCGCCCATGAGCATGGCGAACGCCAGCACCAGCGACTGCACGACGCCCGCCCGCGCCAGCGGCCCCTGGAGGTCGCCGGCCGGGTCACGAGTGCGGCGAGCGTCGACGTACCACGCCTCGAGCGAGCCCGAGCCGAGAGCCCTCGCGGTGCCGCCGAGTGCGGCGGCCGCCAGCAGCCCGGGCAGGCCCGGCGCCAGCATGAACGCGAGTTGTGCGAGCAGCGTCCCAGCGTCCGCGAGCACCGTCACGCGCACCCGACCGAAGGCGTCGGCGAGCCCGCCCGTGGGCACCTCGAACGCCGCGGTGACGGCCGCGAACGTCGCCATCACGAGTGCGACCTGCGACAGGTCGAGTCCGCGCGCCAGCAGGAGCGGCACGAGCACGGGCAGAGCGAGCACCGTGGCCAGCCACCGCAGTGCCAGGGTGCGGTGGTACGCGCGCGCCAGTGGATCGCCGGCGCGGGCGCTCATACGAGGCCGAGGAGCCATGCGAGCGGTGGAAGCGGGGTACGGACGTCGCGGCGGATCTGATCGAGGCGGGCGATGGCGATCTCGTGGGCGAGCTGTGGTGTCGTGGTCATGCCCACACGGTGCGCGCTACCCTACCGGAGATGACACGCCCCGTCTCCGGTAGGGTAGCGGCCGCCGACGGCGCCCAACGCGTCGACGACCCAGCGGCCGCGAAGCTGCTCACGCACGAGGACTACCGCGCCGTGCTGGGCGCCTTCCTCGGGCGCGAGCGAAGCGTCACGGAAGCCGCGCAGGAGTTGCGCCTCGGTCTCGACGCCACCCTCTACCGTGTCCGTCGCCTCCACCAGGCGGGGCTGCTCGAGGTTCGCGCCGTCCAGCCCCGCGCGGGCCGCGCCATCAAGCGTTACCGCGCCGTGCACGACGCCTGGTTCGTCCCATTCGAGGCGCTCCCCTACGCCGACCTCGAGGAGACGTTCCTCGAGCTGCACGTCGCCCACGCCCGTGTGATCGCCCGCGCTGCCGCCCGGGCGCTGGGGCGCTCCGAGTGGTCCGGCTACCGAATCGAGCGCAACGAGGACGGCCGCCTGTGGATGCGCGGCGTGCGCATGGACGGCAGCGGCGTCGGCAGCACGGCCGCCGACGCCGGCGCCACCGACGCCATGCTCGAGCTCCGGCTCGCGCCCGACGACGCCCTCCGGCTCAACCGCGAGCTCACCGACCTCGTGACACGCTACACGGCGCTCGACCGCTCCGCCGACGGCCCACCGAACCGCATCGTGATGTTCGCGAGCGTGCCGGTCGAGGAGGGGCCGTGAACGCTGGCGCCCGCTTGCCGGGGGTGGCGGACGTGCCCGGAGAGCGTCCGGCGATTGCCAGGTCGACGCCCGGGACCCGGGCCTGCGTCTCGTTCGTCAGCGTGACGATGTATCGACGTGTGGCCGTCGTGCGCGCTCATGCCGAGGAAGCAGACCCATAGGATGAAGGTCTCTCCTGCACGGCTCGGCGATCTTCATGGCCGCTCTCGGCGAGCGTTCTGGTGTGCATCGCTACGAGCTTCACGGTGCGCATGGCGCGCCCCTGTCGAGGTGGGGGCATCGGTCGGCGCGGATGATGCGCCGCCCACAGCTTCGAGCACAGGAGGTCGCGGGCGGCAGCGACGCGAAGCGTCCTCCAAGCTCAGGCCGCGAACGCAGGACGGAGGGCGGGAGCGGGGGGTCGGGCCCGCACCACCGCGATGCCCTCGCGCATCGTTGGCGCGGCCAACGATCAGGAGGTACCCGACCCACCCACGCCGCCGTTCGAGGCGGTGAAGAGACGGTGACGGATGGGGAACAGGGCGGCGCCGAGTGCGCTTGCGTCGGAACCGATGGTGCTCAGGAGCAGGTCCGGGCTGGGCACGGGCCGGCCGAGGCGATCGGGTGCGCGGCGATGTGAGACGGCGATCAGGCGGCGCCTGAGGTCGACGGGCGCCTCGCCGCCGAACACGATGGCGGCGGGATCCAGGATCGCCATCAGCCCCCTCAGCAGTTGGTTCAACGCAGGTGCAACGTGCGCGACCCAGCGATCCAGGGTCGGCCACGCCGGGTCGTAGGCGCGTCTGAGGTCCGCCACGGTGGCGAAGTCGAGACCGTCGTCGCGGAGCATGTCGAGCAGCGTGTAGAGCGCCGGCCGGCGCCGAGACGCCTCGTCGTCGAAGATCGCGGAGACCTCCGCGGCGTTCATGTGATGGCCGAGATACGGAGCCCCCCGAAGCACCAGGCCGCCACCGAAGCCGTAGTTGAAAGCAAGGTACGCGAAGTCTTCGAAGCGCCGGCCGGCCCCGACCCAGAGTTCTGCGAGCGCTCCGAGGGTGCCATCGTTCTCGGCCATGACGGGGAACGTGGCGTTCGTCTCGAACAGCTCGACCACGTCGAGGTCGTTCCAGGTGGAGAGCGGCACGGGTGTGATGAACGCGGTGCCGGGCTCGAGCCGGAAGCCTTGCATCGAGACCCCGATGCCGGCGACCCGTGCCCACGGCAGGCCCATCTGCACGACCAAGCGCTCAAGCGCAGCGTGACTGGTCGTGGCCACTGCCTCCGGATCGTTGGCCTCGACGCTGAGCGGCGCGTGATGCAAGACGTTGCCGACGAGATCACACACCGTGACGAAGACGGAGTCGCTATCGATCGTGACGCCCAACCCATAGGCCCCCGTCGGCTCCAGCGCAAGCCGTGGACTCGGCTTCCCACGGCCGCTGATCCGTGGCGGCAGGATGCGCAGCATCCCCTTTCCGACGAGTTCCTCGCTCAACCGGTGGATGCTCTGCTGCGAAAACGGGACCAGGCGGATCAACTCCGACCGAGCGATCGCCTGGGTACGGCGGACCGTCTCGAGCAACGTCGCTTCGTTGCGGGTGGTCGCAAAGGGGTCGCCCGCGGGCGGCGTTGCCCGTACCGTCTTCGTCACGACCTTGTCGCGCTCGTGCCCTACCATCCTCGGCGAGCATACGGCGGGGCGCATCGGCTTGACACATGCATGAGTCTGCCATGCTATTCTTTTTTCACCTATGTTGCGTGATAATCGCACGGTTCCGCCACGGGAACTCGCGTGATCGGCGTCCGCGTCGATCGCCTCACGATTCGCTTCGGCGCTTTCACCGCCGTCGACGACGTGAGCTTCCAAGTTGCTCCCGGAGAGTTCATCACGCTCCTGGGTCCGTCTGGCTGCGGCAAGACGACGCTGCTCCGCATGCTCTCCGGTTTCCTCGAGCCGACCAGCGGCAGTATCCACCTCGACGACGTGGACGTCAGCCAGGTCCCTCCCGAGGCGCGCGACACCGCGCTCTGCTTCCAGTCGTACGCGCTGTTCCCGCACCTCACCGTGCGCCAGAACCTCGAGTTCGGGTTGATCCAGAAGCGGATCCCGCGTCGCGAGCGCAAGGAGCGTGTCGCAACCGTGGCCAGCACACTCGACCTCGACACGCAGTTGACGAAACTGCCGAACCAACTCTCCGGTGGTCAGCAACAGCGTGTGTCGCTCGGCCGCGCCCTCGTGATGCGCCCGGGCGTCATCCTCTTCGACGAACCGCTGTCCAACCTCGACGCCAAGCTGCGCGATCGCGTCCGCATCGAGATCCGCCGTATCCAACGGGACTACGGTCTCACCGCGATCTACGTGACACACGATCAGGCCGAGGCCCTAGCGCTCTCCGACCGAATCCTCGTGATGAACGGTGGACGTGTCGAACAGAGCGACACGCCAGAGGCGCTCTACCACCGGCCGCGATCACGATTCGTTGCCGACTTCATCGGATCGGCCAACGTGATCGTTGGCGAGGTCGAGGGGCCCGCTGACGCAGGGATATGGCGTGCGCGCACCCCCATCGGCCTCCTCGGCTTCACGAGTGAGCGTCAACCGCCACGCGCCGTGACGCTGTGCTGGCGCCCGGAGCACGTTCACCTGGGCGACGGTGATCTTGAGGGCATCGTCATCGACCGATCCTTCCAAGGGAACTACACCGATCTCACGGTACGAAGCGGCGACGTCGACCACCGCATCCAGGTCTCGGCCACGCCGCTTTATGAGGGGGATCGGACGCGCTTCGCGATCGAGCCTGAGCGGGTCGTGCTCCTCGAGGACGAAGTGTGACGAGGCGCCGGTGGTTCGTGGTGCCGCTGCTGCTCGCCCCCGGCCTCGGGCTGATCCTGGCGCTCGTCGGTTCGGTCGTCGTCATCGCGATCGGTCAGTCCTTCGGGCTCTTCAGCATCTTCGGCGGGGGCGCCTTCTCGCTCGAGCCTTGGTCTGAGACCCTCGACCGACGCGTCTACTGGCGCTCCGTGCGGTACTCGCTCCAGGTCGGCGTGGTCAGCGCCTTCGCCTCCGTGGCGCTTGCCTACCCGCTTGCACTGTGGCTACGCAAGCCCTTCCAGGGCGCCGCCTTCATCGGCGCCGTGTTGAAGGCGCCGCTCTTGGTCCACGGGCTCGTCGCAGCATTCCTCTACGTCAACGTCATCTCCTATCACGGCATCTTCAACCAGTTCATGCAGGCCATCGGCGTGTGGGACGGTCCGCGGCGACTCCAGAACGACCCGGGCGCGGTGGGCGTCTACATCTTGCAGACGTGGAAGAACATGCCGTTCGCCCTCCTCTTGCTCACGGGCGCCGTTCGGAGCATCTCCGATGACGTCCTCGACGCGGCTCGCGACCTCGGCGCAGGTACCTGGGCACGCTTTCGGCGCATCGTGCTGCCGCTCACGACCTCGGTCATGCAGGCCGCGCTCGTGATCATCTACATCGGCGCATTGGCCGACTTCAGTTTCCAGGTGATCGCCGGCCCCATCAACCGGATGTCGCTCTCCCAGTTGATGGTCTTCTTCAAGGACCGCGGCGACTGGCACGCGGCGGCCGTCGTCGGCGTCACGCTGATGGTGCTAGCGCTCGCGGGCGCGGCGGTGCTCACGCTCTTCATCCAGTTGATCGGTCGCGGGTGGCCCAGGCGATGAGCGAAGCCCGCATCCAGCGCGTCTTGCTCGTGCTGCTACTCATCGTCTGCACGGTGTGGCTCGTCGTGCCCTTCGGCATGGCCATCCTCTGGTCGCTCGTCGACCCTTCGGTCCCGTGGACGGCAGACCACGTGCTCCCGCCCGCGCTGTCGTTCTACCGCTGGATCGACATGTGGCAGTTCTCCTCGCTCCAGCGGGCGCTCGTCACCTCGTACGCCCTGGCGCCGCTTGCCGCCATCACATCCCTGCTCCTTGCGATACCCACCGCGTACGCTCTGGGTCGCATAGACTTCCCCGGCCGTGAGCTCGCCAAACTCGCCTGCCTGCTCCCGCTCGTCGTGCCGGCCTTCGTCACCGCGATCTTCTTCACCGCGTTGCTCTTCCAACTCGGCGTCCACATGTACCGTTTTCCCGCCATCCTCTTCGCGCATGCGGTGCTTGCGCTCCCCTACTCGATCCGGATCATGACGGTCAGCTTCGAGCAGGTGCGCCAAGACCACATCGACGCCGCACGCGACCTCGGAGCCAGCTCCTGGGCACGGTTTCGGGTGGCATACCTGCCTGCGCTCAGGCCCGGCATCTTCGCGTCACTGCTGATCGTCTTCATCCAATCGATCGAGGAGTTCGCCGTCGCGTTCATCGTCGGCTCCCCCGACATCGTCACCATCCCCACGTTGCTGTTCTCGGCGCTCGGACAAGACTACGTGCGCCCGAACGCGGCCGTTCTCTCCCTGATCCTCGTCGTGCCCAACGTGATGCTGATGCTGGTGCTGGAACGCCTTCTGCGGTCGGCCAATCCCACCCTGGCGTCGGGCAAGGTCATGTGAGGCCGACCCATCGCACGAGGGCGCTCGGCCGTGCGCCCTCGTGCAACCCCCCACGGCGACCCATCAAGGTGGTCTCGATGCCGAACCCCGCAACCGTCCGACGCGGCACCCCGCGCACCCCACTCCTCGTGCTCTTCGCGCTCGTGTTCCTCCTCCTCTCCAGCGCCTTCGCGCAAGACCTCTCCGACATGAGCTGGGACGACATCGTCACCCAGGCCAAGGCAGAAGGTGAGGTCACCTGGTACGTGTGGTACCTCCAGGACGACCTGCGTCGCGCGGTTCGCGCCTTCGAGGAGGAGTACGGCATCCGGGTGCGGATCCCCGAAGGCACGATGGCGGGTAACGCCGACAAACTGTTCGCCGAGTCTGGCAGATCCGTCGGCGACATCGACGTGTTCGCGTGGGGCTTCGACCTCTACGCCACAGTCGAACTCCCAGCGCTGTTCCAACCCCTCACGATGCTGCCCGTCGACGACGACCGTGTCAACGTGATCAACGACGTCGACGGCGGCGAGTACGTCCTTGCGTACTGGGGCAACCAGTCGGGCATCGTCTACGACCCCGAGCATGTCGCCGAGGCCGACCTCCCACAGCATCCGGAGGACTTCGCGGCTTTCTGGAACGCGAACCCTGGGCGATTCGGCTTCAACTACGAGAGCGGCGGCTCGGGCCCGTCCTTCTACCAGAACGTCCTCCGCGTGCTGTCCGGTCTCGACTTCAGTGACGGAAGCGCGGACTCCGAGCGGCTCGCCGCACTGCGGCCCGGCTTCGACTTCTTCAATGCCTCCGCAGCCCAGTACGTGATCACCACATCCAACGCCGACAACATCATCCGGGTGAGCGACCGCGAACTCTGGCTCGCCCCGGCCTGGGAGGACCACCTTGCAGGTTTGCAGAGCCGCGGCGAAGTCCGCCCCGAGCTCAAGTTCTACATTCCCCAGATGGGCATGAACGGCGGCGGCAACGGCGTCGCGATCCCCAACAACGCGCCACGTCCCGCCGCCGCCGCGGTCTTCGTGAACTGGTTGACCTCGGCCGAGACGCAGACGATGTTCAACCGCGACTTTGGCACGGCCCCGATGCACGCGCTCGCCGACGACACGTTCGCGCTCGTGCCGATCGAGCAACGCGCCTTCCAGGTGGCGGCGGCGGCGCAGCCGTTCCGGGATCAGATGGTCGCCGCGTTCATCGACGAGGTGATCCTGGAGCGTTGACCACTCCGGCGGTGCCGCTCCGGTACGTTCCGGGGCGGCACCGCGGGGACCCCAAGGCGGACTGCGTCGCCACGCCACCGGTGGAGGGCGTTCGCCAACCACCGCTGCTGTAGCACCCGTCAAGCGGACGACCAACACGTGAAACAGGAGGCCATGGAACCACCGAAGCCACCCACGCGCGACCGCGCCACGCGGCTCGCTCATCTCACAGGACACCGAGCCGGAACGCCGCATCCCTACTGGGTCACCGGCGTCGGCAGTGGCGGCAAGTTCACGCCCGAGGGCACGCCGCTCGGGTTCCCCGGGAACACCTTCCTGTGCCACATCGACCCGACGTCGTACGCGTACGACGTCCTCGGTACCTTGCAGGATCGACTCCGAGCGTTGCCAACAGCCACGTCCTTCGCATTCCTTCCGAAACCCAGTTTCCACATGACCGTCTTCTGCGGCGTATCGGGGACTCCGCTGAGCCGCGACGGTTGGCCCGCCGCCCTACCACCAGGGACTCCGCTTGCCGAGGTGACGAACCTCTTCGTCGAGCGCCTGTGGGGGCTGACGGGTGCGACAGGCATGCGTGTCCGCGCCGAGCGCTTCGATCTGGGAACCTCGATCAGCCTCGTCGAGCGCGATCTGGCGTCGGGACGTGTGCTCCGCCGGTTACGCGACACCCTTCGGGACGCGACCGGGCTCGACCGAGAAGACCACGACACATACGAGTTCCACGTGACGTTGGCGTACCTGACGTCCTGGCTCGACGCAGCGGTGGCCCCCGACTACCTCGACGCGCTCGACGCGATATTCGGGGAATCCCGAGACGCCCTCGGCAACATCGAACTCGGTCCGGTGGAGGTGTGCGAGTTCGACGACATGCAAGCGTTCCGTCCCGTGGCGCTGTTCGGCCCAGAGGGCGTGCAGCGCGTCGATGCATCTCGTGGCCAGCCCACCGGCATAGGCGCCGCGGACCAGAACGACTAGAACCTCCGCCCCATCCGAGCCACGACGACCTGCACCACCTGCTCCGATGGGCAGAACTCTGCGAACCAATCGCCCAAGCGCGGGAGGTCGAGCCCTGCCACAACAGGCTCGCCACCGCCAAGCAGGACCGGTACGATGGCGACCGCTGCCACGCTCGACACGATGGCGCCCGAGGATCGCGCAGTGGACGGGGGCGGGTACTGGAGGTCGTGAGCGTCGCGTACGGCTCTCGGGTCAGGCGTCGTGCCCGAGCCGAAGACCGGGCCCGACGCCGCAATCGTCTCTGTGCTCCCGAGGGGTTGCGCGTGACGGCGTCGTGACGCCGGGCGGCGCGCGTCAACTCGGGTGCTCGTCGACTCGCGATGCCACGGCGAGCAGGACGACGTAGGTCGCGACGAGCGCCGTCAAGATGCATACCACCACGAAGATCACGGTCGGTGGCATGTGGCGGCATCCGTGTCCGGACTCAGCGTGTAGGGCTCGAACTGGACGACGCTACGTCCACGTGCCGTAGAGCGGTGGCGGGAGACGAGCCTGGCGGAGACCTGCCCGTCGGGAGTCACCGAGTGAAAGCGTTCGAGCGGGGTCATCTGCTCCTCCACGAAGGACGCCGCCACCGGCGCCGCGTCGTGTGCGGTGATCTCCCGGACTCCAGTGATGTCGCCGCAGGCGGCGAGGCCGGCGAGCACGGGCCTCGCTTGGAGCCCGACCGTCGGTCGGTGCAGCGCTTTCACGTGCAGCATGCGCTTCTTCTCCTTCCGGATGCGTGGTCGCCGTCCAGACACACTGTGACGAGGGATGTGTCGATGTGGTCTCGTGTGCTGCCCTTCCATTCCGTCACCTCTCCTTCTCGATGACGCCTGATCCGTCGTGCACGCCCCTCCTCCTGTCCGGCTCGACAGCTCCGGGTTCGTGGTGGTGGCACGCGTGCCCATCGACGATGCGTGATCGGTCCACGGAGCGTGATCTTGTGGTGAGCGCTGTCGACGGCTCTCGGATCAGGTGGCGGGCCCAAGCTGAAGCTCGAGCCCGCCGCCACGACCGGCTGGCTGGCGTCGCCTACTTGAGGCCCCAACTGCCGGCGATGGAGTAGTAGCCGCCGTTCGCGTAGACGCGGTAGCGGGTGGGCAGGACGAAGGACGGGTCCTGGGATGCGTACCACATGCCTCGGTGCGGGACCATGCTGTAGGACGTGCCTGCGACGTACGCCCACTGGTTCGGCCCGAACTCGCGCCAGACGCTGACGCCGGTGTTGCCGATCGCGTTGGGGTGGTTGCAGACGCTGAGCGCACGGCGGGTTGCAGTGCCCGTGACGCCGTAGTGGCCTCCCCACAGATTGCCCCCGAACCCGAAGTGCGCGAAGTTGTTGGGGTTGTGGAGCGCGGAGAGGTAACTGCTCCTGAAGACGGTGGTGTTGGAGCACCACGACCACAGGACGCCGCCGTCCTGCTTCTGCGCGCTGGCGGCATCCGTGTCCAGACTCAGCGTGCGCGGCTCGAACTGGACGACGCTGCTTCCGAGCGCCATCGCGCGGTGGTGAGCCACGAGCCGGGCAGGGACCTGCCTGTCGGGCGCCACAGCGCGGAAGAGCTCGAGCGGGGTCACCTGCTCCTCCACGAAGGACGCCGCCACCGGCGCCGCGTCGTGTGCGATGATCTCGAGGATCCCGACGGCGCCGTCGTCCGCGCCCTCAGACTCGTCGATGAACCTGACGAGGCCGCCGTCGTCCAGCTCGATCTCGGCGATGGTGGCGGCGTCGTCCCCGCGTTCGTCGACACGGGGCACCTCGAGCGTGTGCTGTACGAACCGCGATTCGCTGATCTCCGGGGGCACCGTGATGTCGCCGCACGCGGCGAGGCCGGCGAGCAGCAGGCTCGCAGCGAGCACGATGGTCGGTCGGTGGAGCGCGTTCACGTGGTGCATTCGGTCGTTCTCCTTCCGGACGTCTGGACGGCGTCCACATGTCCTGTGACCAGGGGCGTATCGATGGGGTGTCGGTTGCAGCCGTTCCATACCGTTACTTCTCCTCCTCCTCCTCCTCCTCTTCGCTGAAGCTCCGTTCGTCGCGCATGCCCCTCCTCCTTTCCGGTTCGGCCTCTCGTGAGCGACCGTCCGCACGAAGGTAGGGCCGTGGCGTTTGCTGGCCGTTTGCAGACGCGTCGACATCGCGCTGGCACGCTGCGGCGTGCCGCTCGCAAACCCCCAGTGCTCGACGGCTCCCGCATAGTGGCGCCACCAGATCGAGCTCCCGCCCTCCCGGCGCCGCTCACCCTTCCGTCGCGCTCGGAGCTTCGACCCGATCCGTCGAGGAGGCGACGTGCTCGAGCTGAAACTCCTGGGGGTTCCGCGGCTCGTGTAGCGCCGCGACGAGCGCGCCGTGCCCTCGCCGAAGGTCCATGCGCTGCTGGCCTATCTGGCCCTCGCCGAAGGCGCCAAGCCGCGATCCGAACTGCTCGCCCTGCTGTGGCGGCACGGCAAGCCCGCCAACCTCCGGTACGCGCTGCACAAGTTGCGGGAGGTTCCAGGATCCGACGAGTGGCTCGAGGCGCGGAGCGCTTACGTCCGCGTGGACGCGACGACGGACGTCGGCCGGTTGGAGCTGGCCGTCCAGAACGCACGGATCTCGGATGTGCTCGACGTCCTCGAGGATGGGCATGCCGACCCGACCTTGTTGCTGGGCCTGGAACTCCCGGACGCCCCTCGCTTCTCTGCGTGGCTCGACCACGAACGGTCCCGCCTCGAGGGGTCGTGCCACGACGCCCTCGTCCAGGCCGCAGAGCGACTCGCATCGGACGGCGATGCCGAGCGCGGCGTGCCGCTGGTGCGCCGGTTGCTCGAGCGCGATCCCCTGGACGAGGCCGTCCACCGGGCTGCGATGCGCTTGGCCCACGCCCGAGGGGACGCCGAGGCGGCGCTCGAACGGTTCGAGACGTGCCGGACCCTGCTCCGGGACGAACTCGGGGTGGAGCCCTCGCCGGAGACACTCGCGCTCGTCGCCGAGATCGAGGGACCAGCGATCGCCGTGGGTGAGGCCGCGCGCCTGCTCCTGCCGGAGTCCGTCGTGCCTTCGCTCCCGCAGCGCCTGATCGGGCGTACCGCGGCCCTCGAGCGTGCGCGAGCGTCCGTCGAGAGCGGGGAACGCCTGCTCCTGCACGGCATGGGTGGTGCCGGCACGTCCGCGCTCGCGGCCACGCTCGCGCGGGAGCACCTGTCCACGGGAAGGCGACGCGTGCTCTGGGTGCAGGTCCGCCACGGCGCAACGGACGAGCTGTTCCATGCGGCGGCACGTGCCCTGGACGCGCACGGCGCGGTGAGTCGCGCCGCGGACAGGAGGATCGCGGTCCGCGACGGGATCGCCGCGGCACGCGTGGGGCTGGTGATCCTCGACGACGTCTGGAGCGTCTACGCCATGAGCAAGCTCCTGGAGGCGGTTCCCGATGGCGTGCCAGTCGTCGTGACGTCCCGCCAGCGCCTTCCGGGCATCGCGCGGATCGAGGTCGGGCGCCTCGCCAGACCGGACGCGATGGAGCTGCTCGTGCATCACGCGGGAGCCGGCGTGCGCGAGGACCCCGACGCCGATGCGCTCTGCGAGACGCTGGCCGACCACGCGTTCGCCATCCGACTTGCCGGCATCTCACTGCGGCTCGAAGGGGAGAGCGCCCACGGGTTGCTGGGCCGGATGGGCGCGGCGCCACACGCCCTCCGCCTCCCCGCGGAGTGGGTCGAACGCGGACGCTCGAGCGTCATGGAGCTGTTGCATGCGAGCCTCGAGACGCTCTCCGAGGGGTCGTTCGAGGCGTTCATGGCCATCGGCGCGCTGTATGCGCCGAGCGTGACCCCCGATCTGCTGGCGGCGTTCCTCCGCCGGGACCGAAGCGACGTCGAGCAGGCCCTCTTCGACGTGCGGACGCGCGGGCTGGCCGAACGATGGGCGGTTGCCGGCAGCGACGTGGTCTCGTACCGCCTCCACGACCTCGCGTTCAGCCTCGCGCGCGCGAACCACCACCACCGGCCCGCCACCGCCGAGCGGGCATGCTTGGCGTTCCTCGCGGACCACCACCGCGACTTCGACGCCGTCGACGCGGAGCTCGCGAATCTGCTGGGTGCCGCACGGTCGTTCGCAGCGCACGCCGACGACGAGCGGCTGGTCGAAGCGATGCGTCGCCTGGCCGTCGGGGACGCGTATTTCCGGGCTCGTGGACACACGCCGGGTTCGTTCGAGCTGCTGCGGGCGGCCCGCGATGCCGCAGGGAGGTTGGGGGCGATCGAGACGGCCCAGGCGACGGCCGCACGGATCGGCGACGCGTACCGCGAGCAGTACGGCGACTACGAGGCGGCAGCGGAAGCGTACGGCGACGCGCTCGATCTCGCTCGGGCGGGCGGCGACGAGCACCGGGAGATCGTGATGATGACGCTCCTCGGCACGACGCTGTCTCAACGCGGATCCGGCGACACCGAGCGGTGGCTGGACGAAGCGGAACGGCTGGCTCGGGCCCGCGGCGACGACCGGGCGCTATGCCAGGTGCTCGAGCATCGTGGTTGCCTGGCGGTGCGCGAGGGACGGTTCGACGACGCGATGACGTGGTTCAGGTCGGGCCGGGAGGCCGTGCAGCGCCTCGAGCGCAGCGTGAGCGTCGACGACGCGGAGGTGGCACGCCTCTCCTTCTTCCTCCTCCTGAACGAGGGGGAGGCCGAGCGTGGCGCTGGACACCTCGACCGCGCGCTCGACCGGCGCAGGGAGGCGCTCGTGCTGGCCGAGGGCTTGGGGAACCCCCTGTGGACGGCCTACGCACTGCAGGAGTTGGGCGAGACGCATCACGAGCGCGCGGAACGTTCCGAAGCCCAACGGACGTTGGCCTGCGCCTACGAGATCTACCGCGAGCACGGTGTGGTGGCGGCCATCGCCGGCCTCGACGCCTTCATGGCCGATGCGGGTTACGACGTACCGCGATCTCCGGACGCATGACCCAGCGGCCTACGGCAGACGACGACGCTCGCATCCGAAGGAGGGACCCCATGACGCTCCGCCTCGCTACCGCCACAGCCCTGTCGCTCGTCGTCCTCACTGCCTGCCCGACGCGTCCCCCGGTCGACGACGCCGGTCCGACGTGCTCGCTCGCCGGCCTCGAGGCGAACCCCGCCGGGCTCCACCGATCCGGTAGCGTGGGCGGCGTCGCGTTGTCCGACGACCCAGGCGTGCCCACCTCCCATCACGTGGGCGTGGCGTCCATTGCGGCCGGCATCGCCGCCGTGTTCGCGCCGACGGATGCCCAACAGGACGTCGTGCTGCTCGTCGCAGACGACTTCGGCGCGCTCCACGCGGGCGGTGCCAGCGCCTACACGGTGGATCCGGCGGTGTTCGAGCTGCGCTACCAGGAGTACCTGCTCGAGCATCCCGTCCTCGACGTTCCGTACCCGGACTGGCTCCGCGCCCGGCTCGAACAGCTCCAGGCGGCGGGCGCCCTCTCGCACGGGGCGTTCGTGCTCACGCACGTGCTGGACCTGTTCTCGGCGCTGGGAGCCGCGCTCGTGTCCGACGACGGCGGTCGGATCGTGCTCGCGCTCGCGGCTTCGACCGTCGTCGTGCAGGCGGTGGAGGTCGGCGGCCTGGACGCCACCCAGGTCGCTGGGCTCCTGGCGTCGGTCGCGGACGCCGAGCGCGCCGAGGGGCACACCGCCTTCGTTGTGAACATGAGCTTCACGTTGGAGCCGTGCGACGACGTCCGCGCGTTCCGGGAGGACGGCGCCGACAGCTTCGATCCGTACCTCAAGGCGACGCCCCCGTCCATCGGGCCGGGGGACCCGCTCCACGACCTGATCCATGAAGACACGCGCGACACCGTGTTCGTCGCGGCCGCGGGCAACTTCGGGGGGCCGGCACCGCGCCAGCCCGGTCGGATGCCGGAGGTCGCCAGCGTCAGCGCCTCCGTCGGCAGCGGTGCCGACGTCCACGCGGAGAGCAATCGCGCCGAGGTCCGCGCTCCCGGCCTCTGGATCCCGCTCGGGAACCCCTACGGGCGCAACGGCGCCGCAATGACGGGGGCGGTGCTCCTCGGAGGCACGTCGCTCGCCGCTCCCGCGGTCGCCGTGGCCTCCGTGCTCGACGTGGCAGCGGTACCCGCGCGCTGCGCCGACCCGATGGCGGGGACGTTGTTGGCCCATGGCGACTACGACGACCTCGCTCTGCCCGGCGCCGTCGACGCGCACTGCATGTAGAGCGCGCCCGAGCGCTGGTACGATGCGGGTGGCCGTGGGCCCTTAGCTCAGTTGGTCAGAGCAGGCGACTCATAATCGCTCGGTCGCGGGTTCGAGCCCCGCAGGGCCCACCAATCCATCGGCGGCACATCGGCCGACACGAGAGAGGTCCAGCCACCTCGTGATGCCTGGTGGTTCACGTGCGGCGGCTAGCCAGCGGTTCATACGCGTGCACACGGTGGTCCAGCGGCCGTCGCTATCCGCCAAGGTGCGCCACTGACACCGATCACGGCCACGAACGAGGTGCTGCTCAGGACGTCGAGATCGTTGATCCTGACGGCGCGGCGCTGCTTCAGCAGCAGGTGCTCGATCCCCGGGAACGGCGTACGCTACAGCTGCATGCGCTGCTCGTCACCACTTGTGTGAACAGGGTCTACTGTGCGTCAGCGACCCAGATCAACGGCAGTCGTGTGTCCTGCAGCCTCGGCGGACAGCGATCGAGCAGGGGCACGACGAGGAGGGCTACCGGCTGCGCCCCGTAGCGGTAGACGTAGAGGCGCTGTCTGGCCGTCTCGCACGTCTCGGATACGTCGGGCGCATCGACCGTCAGCCACGCCTGACCGTCTTGGAAGGCGTATGTGCCGTACGGATAGTTCTCGAAGGCAGTTCTGGTGTTCTCGGGCGTGTCGGCGATGAAGAACCGACCGTCAGCGTCGATGCGCTGGTACCCCATGCCGTTGGGAGCTCTCAGGTCTGGACGACTCACGTACTGCTTCCATATGCCTGAGGCATCTTCGGAGCGCGTGACCACCACGTCACATGGATAGGGTTCCAGCACGTCCTCCGGACACGGCACCAATGGTTGTGCGAGCGCCGGCACGCTGTTCACCATCCTGAGATCTTCGCCGCTGCCGCCGTAGAACACCATGGGTCGGGTGTACTCGTTCGCGCGCAGCGTGCAGCGATCCTCAGAGAGGCGGCTGAAGTGCAGCGCCACCGGGTGCTCGCCGAAGCGAATCAGACGGAGCTCGTACATGCCGGGGGCAACGCACTCCCGTGGTGCTGGCCCGTCGGGATTGGCAGCGATTGACGCCACGCCATCTTCGAAGCGAATGGTCGCTGTCACGCGCCCGTCACTCGGCAAGAACGTCAAGATGGACACGGTCCCGTCGTTCCGATACTCGGCGAAACCCATCGTCGTCAAGTTCTGCGTGTAGCGCCGCCATATCCCGACGATGTCGCCGACCTCTTTCACGATCTCGACGCACGGCATCCCTTCTGCAGCAGCGTCGCAGGGAACGAGTGGTGGCGGGCTCATCCGTTGGTCTTGGGCGGCTGCGAAGGAGATCGCGAAGGCAACCACCAGAATGACGGCGATACGTCGACCGGGATTCGTGTTCATGCTGCCCCTCCTGTGATGCACACGCGCTTGGCAGTGACGTGCCCTACGAGCCCTATGAGACGTACATGCAACGACTGTGGGTGCGCAGCGTACTACTTTTGGCGTGCCAGCAGACCTTGGCTTCGAGGCGGATGTGACAACCGCTGGCAATCGCCCTGGGCGGCTCGCTTCGCCATGCGGCCATGGCCCCGTATGGGCCTCCGCCTCGACGGCTCACCGATGAGCCCACCATGTGGGTCCTGAACGGCGTGAATGGACGTAGTAGCATCCTTTCGTGGTCAGCCGGTCCTGGGGCCTCCCGAGACCCGCCGTACGGTGTTTGAGCCCGTCTTGGGCGCGATTCTCATGGTGGACGGATCGTTTCGCCGACTCATAATCGCTCGGTCGCGGGTTCGAGCCCCGCAGGGCCCACCAACCTCGCAGTAACGCTGTCCTGGACGCAAGTGCTAAGGCGCTGCGCGAGACGTGTCGCGGCCTCCTGGACGAGCACCAAGAGCCAAGCAGGCGCCTGGTGTTGGGCCGACCACGGAAAGCTGTGCGCATGGCGCATGTCGTGACCCTGCGTGAGGCCTTCGATGATCTCGTCGCAGACAAGCCGTACCAGAGGGTGAGCCCGGCGACGGTCTCGTTCACGCTCACCGTTGACGACCTCCGCGACGACAACCTCACCGACGTCGGCCGTGCCCAGCTGTTCGCTGGGAGGTCGAGTGACCACGACCACCAGGCGGGGACGCCCCGCGAGCGCGTCGACCTGGGACTTCACGAAGGCTGCGCCGGGCACGGTCGTGGCGTCGTTC
>SLSM01000132.1 GCA_007130445.1 Trueperaceae bacterium
CGCTGCTCGTGTTGACCCTGCTGGTCGCGTGCCGACCGCCGAGCGATCGCGCGAGCGGTGAGGGCGCCGCCGCGGGGAGTGCCGTCGCGGTCGAGCTGTTGACGCGACCGGCGCGCGTCGGTCCGGCCTCGATCGAGGTCACGGTTCGCGACGGCGACGCCGCAGTGACCGGCGCCAGCGTGCGCGTGACCGGCGACATGACCCACGCCGGCATGGTGCCGGTGGTGGCCGAGGCGACCGAAGTCGAGGACGGGGTGTACCGCAGCGACGGCTTCGCGTTCGACATGGCTGGCGATTGGGTCATCACCGTGGACGTGACGCTACCAGACGGCGGCCGCGATCAGGGCACGCTCGCCGTCAGCGTCGGCCGCTGAGGCGAACGGTGTGATCCTCCTCGCCGACTCCGCGGCGACCGCCATGGCCGTGGGGGCGCGCGGCACGCCGCGCCGCGTCGGCGACGGCGAGATACCGCCGTCTCTGCAGGCTGCCTGGAGGCGCCTCGCCCCACGCCCCGACACCGACTGCCGCATCGCAGAGATGGACCCGGAGACGTCGGCCGCGACGCCCGGCCGCGCCGTGATCGCGGTGGAGCACGCGCGCGGCTCGCAGTTCGCAGCCCTGCAAGAGGCACTACGCTCGCGCGACGACTTCCCAGACGACCTCGCCTGCGTCGCCCTCGAGGGCGACGGCTTCCGTGGCCAGCGCGGCCGCAGGTGGGCAGCGCTGCGGGGCAACCTCCACGTCTGCCTCCTGGCGCGCGTGGACGTCCCCGCCGCCGCGGCCCAGGCGGTGGTGACGGCGCTGCCGGCCGTGGCCACCGTCCGCGCGATCGAGCGTGCGTCCGGGGGTCTCGTCCGACCGGAGATCAAGTGGGTGAACGACGTCATGCTCGCCGGCCACAAGGTCGGCGGCGTGATCTCGGCCACGCAGGTGCTCAAGGAGCGCGTGTCGCACGTGCTCATCGGGATCGGCGTGAACGTGCACCAGGTGCCGCACGTCGCACGCGACCCGCGCGTGGCACCGGCTGGGAGCCTCGAGGCCCTGGCGGGCGACGCGTCGCCGGCGTTCACGCCGCTGACCCTGGCGCTGCTCGCCGAGCTCGACCGCGCCGTGGCGGAGCTGCGGGCCGGTGACGGCGCCGCGCTCGTCGAGGCCTACCGGCGACGGTCGCTGGTGGTGGGTCGACGCGTTGCGATATGGCCCGTCACGGACGATGAGCACGCCGGAGCACCGCGCTGGACCGGCACCGTCGGTGCGATCCGGGACGACCTGAGCCTCGAGCTCAGGGAGCACGAGGGTGTGGTGAGCAGCGGGCGCCTGACGCTCCTCGACTGAGCACCACGTTGCGGTTGGCCCATCGCGCGGGTCCCTGCCTGCAGACGTGAGGTCGCTCGCTGCGCTCCGACGCGAGGACGCCTGCCCCTGGACGGTCTGCGCCCATCGACGTAGCATCCGATGCATCGTTCTGCCGTTCCACCGGCGGCGTGCCGCGCGTGCGGCAGCGCCGGAAGGACGCGTATGGCCGATCCCAACCTCGTCTCCCTCTCGCTGAGCGCCTTCCTCGCGGTCATCGTGGTGCTGTCGTTCCTGGCGCTCGTCATCCGCTTGCTGGCGTTCGCCTTCCGCGAACGGCTCGCGGCGCCGGCGCCGGCAGCGACCGAGGGCGCGTCCGACCCCGCGCTGGTCGCGGCGCTGCACGCGGCGCTGCAGTGGCACCGGCCCGGCTACCGCATCACGCGCATCGACGAGGCGCCGCCGAAGGAGTCGACATGATCCATAGCGCGAGCGGCAAGCAGATTCGCGTCATGCTCACACCATTCCGCGACGGCCTCCAGAGCGTCTTCGGCGGCAAGGTGCGCACCGCCGACATCGTCCCCGCCCTGAAGGTAGCGGTCGAGGCCGGCATACGCCACTTCGAGTTCGGAGGCGGTGCGCGCTACCAGGCCCCGTACATGTACGTGGGCGAGGATCCGTTCGATGCCATGGACCAGCTGCGTGCCGCGGCCGGCGACGGTGTCGATCTGCAGATCCTGACGCGTTCCGTGTCGGGCGTGACGCTGACCACGCAGGCGCTGCCGGCACTGGTGCTGCAAGCGACGCTCATGCGCAAGCACGGCACCACCATCG
This sequence comes from Trueperaceae bacterium, assembly GCA_007130445.1. GTDB lineage: Bacteria > Deinococcota > Deinococci > Deinococcales > Trueperaceae > CSSed10-48. The sequence continues at coordinate 2,128 of SLSM01000132.1, forward strand.
ACCGCAACTTCGACTTCATGAACGACGTCGACAACCTGATCGCGACCGCCAGGCCGATCGTCGAGGCCGGCATGCACCACCAGCTCTGCGTGGCCACCATGGGTCTCCCCTACGCCTCGGACGCGACGCACACGCCGGCGTACTACGTCGACGTGGTCGAGCGCGTCCTGGCAAGCGGCGTGCGCGTGGACTCGGTGTGCATGAAGGACGCGTCGGGCACCACCGACCCGCGCACCTGCTTCGAGACCGCGCGCGGCCTGAAGCGGATCCTTCCCGACGACGTGCCGCTGTGGCAGCACACGCACGACACGGCCTCGATGGCGGTCGCCTGCTACATGGCGGGTATCGAGGGTGGCGTCGACGGCATCGATCTGTCGGTGCGGCCGCTGGCGTCGGGGACGAGCCAGCCCGACGTGCGCTCGATGTGGCACGCACTCAAGGGCACGGGCTACACGCTCGACGTCGACCACACGAAGATGAACGCGATCGAGATCGCGCTCGACGAGGGGCTGACCGACTACGCCTTCAACCCGATCACGCTCGCGGCCGACGCGCGCGTGGTGAACTTCCCGATGCCGGGCGGCGCGATCGGGCCGAACGTCCACATGATGGCCAAGGCGGGCATCCTCGAGCGCTACGGCGACGTCTTGGCCGAGTTCCCGGTGGTGGTGGAGGCCGGCGGCGCCTGGACGAGTGTCACGCCCGGCAGCCAGCAGTACTGGTTGCAGGCCTTCAACAACGTCCTGCACGGGCGCTGGAAGAAGATCGACGCGGGCTACGGACGCTCCGTGCTCGGGTACTTCGGCCGGCCGCCCGAACCACCGGATCCCGAGGTCGTCAGGGTCGCCGCGGAGCAACTGGGGCTCGAACCGTTCGACGGCGACCCGCTCGCCGCGGCAGCGGACAGCCTCGGCCCGGCGCGCGCGGCGCTCGAGGAGCACGACCTGGCGACGACCGACGAGAACGTCTTCCTGGTGGCGTCCGCCATGGTGCCCGGCAAACGCATGGAGTTGAACGAGGGGCTGCGGCTCCTGCTCGGGAAGGGCCGCGTGAGTCTGCCGCTGAAGGAGGCCGAGCGCGAGCCGGAGCGCCCCGCCGCTCTCGCGGCGGCGGCGGCCGACGTGGCACCCACGACGACGAGCGAGCGCTTCGACCCGCCGAGCGGGCCCGTGACCACCACCGCCACGGTCGTCGAGGGCGGTACCACGCGGGTCTTCCAGATCACGCTCGAGCCCGCCGGGGGCGGCGCCGACGACGCCTCAACACCAGCGGCTGCGACACCGGCCCCCGATACCGCATCGCCCGCTCCGGCAGCGGCCGCCAGCACGAATGGTACGCCCATCTGCTCGCCGTTCGGTGGCACGGTCGAAGTGCTGGAGGTGAAGGTCGCCGAGGGCGACAGCGTCACCAGCGGACAGGTGGTCGCGACGGTAGAGGCGATGAAGGCCGAGCACGAGGTGCGTTCTCCCGAGGCGGGCACCGTCAGGACGGTGCACGTCCGCCCCGGTGACGAGGTGCGTGCGCACCAGCCGATCGTCACGCTGGGCGGCTGACGTGGACGTCCTGGCGACGCTCGTCGAGGGCGCCGGGCTGGTCCATCTCACCTGGCAGAACCTGGTGATGTTCGCCGTGGCGGGCACGCTCCTGTACCTCGCGGTCGCGAAGGGGTACGAACCGCTCTTGCTCGTGCCGATCGGCTTCGGTGCGCTGCTCGCGAACCTCCCCAACGCCATGCTGGCGGCGTCGAGCACCTTCGTCCGCGGTGCCGACGGTGGGTCGCTGCCGCTGCTTCAACTGGTCTACGAAGCCGGCATCCGCACCGAGTTCCTGCCGCCGATCATCTTCCTGGGCGTCGGCGCCCTCACCGACTTCCGGCCGCTGCTGACGCGGCCCATCACGCTGCTCCTGGGCGCCGCGGCGCAGATCGGGATCTTCGTCGCCGCCATCGGCGCACACTACGTGTTCGGGTTCACGATCAACGAGTCCGCCTCGATCGGCATCATCGGCGGCGCCGACGGCCCGACGTCGATCTTCCTGACGGCCATCCTGGCGCCCGAACTGCTCGGAGCCGTAGCGGTGGCGGCGTACAGCTACATGGCGCTCGTGCCCGTGATCCAGCCGCCGATCATGCGCCTGCTGACCACGGTGCGCGAGCGGCACATGCCGGTGCCGGACGAGATCCCGGTATCGCGCACGGCCGTCGTGTTGTTCCCAGTGGTGCTCACACTGCTCGTCGCGCTCGCCATCCCGCCGGCGGCGCCGCTCATCGGCATGCTGATGTTCGGCAACCTGCTGCGCGAGTCCGGCGTCACCGACCGTCTGAGCAAGACGGCCGGCGGTCCGCTGGTCAACATTGTCACGATCTTGCTGGGTCTCACGATCGGCGCCACCATGGCCGGCGAGAGCTTCCTGCGGCCACAGACGCTCTACATCGTGGCGCTCGGGGCGGTCGCCTTCGCGTTCAGCACGGCCGGTGGCATCCTGCTGGCGAAGCTCCTCAACCTGGTGCTGCCGGAGCGCCAACGCATCAACCCGTGCATCGGTGCGGCCGGCGTGTCGGCCGTACCGATGTCGGCGCGGGTCGTCCAGCAGTTCGTGGCCGAACAGACGCAGGGCAAGGTGAACCCGCTCATGGCCGCCATGGGACCGAACGTGGCCGGCGTGATCGGCTCGGCGGTGGCGGCCGGCGTGTTCTTGGCGCTCTTGCGCTGACGCAGTGCGACGACAGAGGTGTGGTGCGAGCGGGTTCGCCACGTCCGCGGTTAGCGAGGATGGGCCTCGCGCGACAGCGTCACCCCCAGGGGGCTGGGTCGCACCGAACCACAGGGTAACGCTTGCCTCGCACGCTTGTGTCATGGCTCGCCGTTCGCCTGTGCAGAACGCGATCTCTGCCGGGTCGGCCGGACCGAGGCGGCAACCACGACTGGGTCATCCAACCCATCGACAATCTTCGATACGTGCGGTAGCGTTTGCGACATCGCGGGCGCGCCACCGCCGCCCCGCGTCAGGAGCCGAACCCATGCAGCGTGTCCTCGTCCTGTGCACGCACAACAGCGCCAGAAGCCAGATGGCCGAAGGCTGGCTGCGCCATCACGCCGTCGAGGCAGGCGTCGACCTCGACGTCTGGTCGGCCGGTACGGAGCGCACCCGCGTCAAACCCGACGCCATCACCGTGATGGCCGAGGTCGGCATCGACCTCGCCGCGCACACCAGCAAGCGCCTCGACGAGGTGCCCGAGCCGTGGTCGTTCGACGTGGTCCTGACCGTATGCGACGCGGCGAACGAGACCTGCCCCAGCTACC
>SLSM01000124.1 GCA_007130445.1 Trueperaceae bacterium
CCTCGGCCGTGGGCTGCAGCAGATCGGCGAGCTCGCCGACGATGCCGCCGAAGACGTCGAGCAGCAGCGCCTCCTTGCTGGCGTAGTGGCGGAAGAAGGTGGCGTAGCCGACGTCGGCGCGGTCCACCAGCTCGCGGACCGTCAGGTCGTCGAACGGTCGTACGGCAGCCAGTTCGAGCAGGGCGTGAGCGAGCGCCGCCCGCGTGCGCCGTACCCGTCGATCAGTGTCCTGCACCCGTCGAGGGTACCAGAAGCCGCACATACGAGCCACATATGTCTTATGCTCCATCTAGCTCATTACGAGGCCGGGCGACGAGGAGACAGAGCCATGACCGAGTTCCTGGTCGGCACCGCGATCCTGTTGGCCTATCACCTGACGGCCGTGTTCGCGCTGCCGCTGGCGATCGGCACGTGCACGCGCCTGCCGCTCGAGGTCGTGCGCAAGGCGCAGCACATCGCCTACGCCCTCTCGATGTTCCTGCTGCTCGGCCTGTTCGAGCACTGGTACCTCGCGGTGGGCGCCGCATTCGCACTCCCACTGCTGGCGTATCCGGTGCTCGCGCTCTGGGAACGCCACCCCTCCTACGGGCACCTGATGACCGACCGCAGCGTCGGCGGCGGTGAACTCCGGCGGCAGATGATGTACGTGCAGCTCGCGTTCGCGATCCTGATCACCGTGTTCTGGGGCGGACTCGGCCCCGACTGGCGCCCGCTCGTCGCCGCGGCCGCCATGGTCTGGGGGTTCGGCGACGCGGCCGCCGCGCTGGTCGGCACGCTGGTTGGGCGACACGGCGTCCGCCACCGCGACGTCGAGGGTGCCAAGACCTTCGAAGGGACGGCCGCGATGATCGCAGCGGGCGCCGCAGCCACCTTCCTCACGCTCACGATCTACGGCGGGGCACCGTGGTGGGTCAGCCTGGGGGCTGCTGCGCTGGTGGCGCCGGTCGCGGGCATCGTCGAGCTCTTCTCGCGCCGTGGGTTCGACACGCTCACGGTGCCATTCGCCGCCGCCGCCGCGCTGGTGCCCTGGTGGTTGCTCGTTGCGGGAACGGCCGGATAGCGCGTGCCACCGCGAGCAGACGACGGACTGGCGAGCCGCGAGCGGACGCTCCTCGCCGCGTTGCTGTTGAGCCTGTGGGCGCCGCTGGCCACGGGGCTGGCGGTGCTGCTCAGCCGATCGACGACCCAGGTCGCCGACTTCGTGCGCCGCAGCGCCGAACTGGTGGCGGTTGCACTCACGTGGGCCGTGGTCCGCCGGCTGCGCCGGCGCGGCGACCTCGACGCAGCGCAGCGTGCCGGCTTGGAGCGCGTCGCCGCCCGTGGCGTCGCGGTGGCGTTGGCGCTCTCCGGCGCGGTCATGCTCCTCCTCGCCGCCGGCCGCGTGCGGTCGTTCGATCCAGGTGGCGACGTGCGGCTCGGCCTCCTCATCGCCGTGATGGGCTTGGCGACCAACGCCTGGTTCTGGCGCCGCTTCCACGCCCTGGCGTACGAGCGGCCCGACGCGCTGATCGACGCCCAACGGCGCCTGTACCGGGCCAAGGTCGCCGTCGACGCCTGCGTGATCGCCGCGCTCGCCACCATCCTCTGGGCGCCAGGGCACCCCGCCACGCGCTGGGTCGACCTCGGGGGCTCGGTCGCCGTGGCCGTCTACCTCGGGTGGAGTGCATGGCGGACACTGGCGGCTGGCACTCGCCCGATGCGCCCGTCTTCGCGGGGCTCGACGAACTGACGCTCGAGCGCTACAGCACAACGGCCTGCATCAGCCGCGTGGCGTCACGGTGGCGGCTGCCACGGTTCGTGGACCGATGGTCCGACCTGGTGTCGGGGCTCTCCTCGAGCGTCCCCACGCCGGACATGCCCGTGACGAGGATGTGGTTCATCGATCGGACGCCGTGGACGTGTGCTCGGCGACGAGCGCGGCCGACGCTGCGTCGCCACGGCCCCGAAGCCCCGCCACGACCCCCGCCTTGTCCGCATTCGGCCGGTTCTGGCTGGTCTTCCACTTGCCCAGCAGCCGCTCGATCGGGATCTCCACGCCGACGATCGCGCCCAGCATCCGCTCGGTGTACTCGGCCGGCGCGTCCGTCACCGCCCACGGCGCCGCTTCGGTGGCCTCGTGCACGTCCGTCAGGCTCGAGACGTGGGCCAGCAGCCACGCGCGATCCTCGATGAAGGTCGGCACCCCGCGCGCGTGGACGACCGCGTAGTTCCAGGTCGGCACCGTCTTCCCGTGCTCGCGCTTGCTCGCGTACCACGACGGGGTGACGTACGCATGCGGACCCTGGAACGAGACGACGCTGCGGACCGCCGAAGGCGGCGATCGCCACACCGGGTTCGCACGCGCGACGTGCCCCACCAACGTCCCGAACGGCCCACGCTCGGCGTCGAGCAGGAAGGGGACGTGGTTCGTGAGCAGGTCGTCCTCACCCAGCAGCGTCCATGTGCCGAGCGGGTGGGCTCGGACGAGTGCGTGCATCACCTCGAGGCGCGTCTCCTCGTTCGGCGTTGGCGTGTACATGGGCCAAAGGGTACGCGAACCGGGGCGCCGCCGCTCACGCGTCGGTTCCAGGCACCCGCTCGGCCTCCTCGAACAGCGTCACCTGCAAACCCTCCGGATCCTGCAACCGCACGTTCCGGTCACCCCACGGCGTGGTCACCGGTGGATGGACCACGGTCGCACCGTGCTCGACCAGGCGAGCGAGTGCCGCATCGAGATCCGGCACCTGCAGCGCCAGACGCACCGGACCGCTGACGCGTCCACCCGCCTCGAGCCCGTCCACGTGTGCGGCGTACGGCTTGTCGAAGAGCTCGAGCGTGGCGTGCCCGAGCGGCACCATGACCCCGCGGGCGTCGGCGCCGTGCCGCCAGGTGGCGGTCGGCTCGAGCCCCAGGCCGGCCAGGTAGAAGCGCTCGAGCCGGTCGAGGTCACGCGACGTGAGCGCGACGCGGAGCTGGAGCACGGGTGGTGACGAGCGCTCAGGCATGTGGTTCCTCCTGAGCCGGATCATGTGCTTCGGTGCGAGCGTGGAGCAACCGCCCCAACCCAGGTCGGCGCGTTACGCATCTCGTTGACGAGTACGAGCCGCGGCAGTAACCTCTGCTCACGTATCGACGATCGTCGATGCATAGGAGGGGTGGCCATGACCACGGCCGAGTTCCTCGCACACCTCGAACGTCACCGCGATCGTCGCCTCGCGTTCGGCGCCGGCGATGCCGGCGTCGCGCCCGGGTACCACGTGACCGAGATCAAGGTCACGACGGTCCACGCCGTCGACTGCGGAGGTCGCTCCACGCAATGGAACGAGACCACGGTCCAGCTCTGGTCTCCTGGCGCCGCGCACCGCGGCGAGCTCATGGCCGTCCCAAAGTTCCTCGACATCTACGACCGCGTCGGCCGCCTGGTCCCGATCGACGACCACGCCAGGGTTCGCGTCGAGTACGGCGCGCCGGGCGAACCAGCCATCGCCTACGTCGTCACGGACGTGGTGACGCGCGAGGGCGACGTCCTGGACGTCCGACTCGCGGCGCCCGCCGTCGCTTGCAAGGCACGCGACCGCTCCGTCGGCGACGTCCCCCTCGTGGACGCCACCGCGCCGGCGCTCGAACGCTCCGGTGCGGTCCTCGCCGTGGTGGACGAGGGGTGCTGCGGGCAGAGCGGCGCGGTGCACGTCGCGAGCGGTTCGCGCGTCTCGGCCTGTTGCGGCTGAGTTAAGCGCTCGCGCCTCGCACACCCCGCGGTAGCATCCACCGTGCGCACACCCGCCCCAACGGCCCGCACCGGCAACCGCCGGACATGAGTTCCGGCGACCGTCCCCGGCTGGTGCGCGTCGACGCCACCTGGGCCGCCGCCGGCACGGCCTGGTGCGACCGCATCGAGCACGCACTCGGCGACGCACTCGACGACGGTCACCTCTACGACGTCGCCCACGTCGGCTCCACCGCCGTGCCCGGGCTCCTGGCCAAACCGACGCTCGATCTGCTGGCGTTGGTGCACCCGTGGCCGCTGCCCCCGGACGCCGACGCCCGCCTCGAGGACCTCGGCTTCGTGCACCGCGGCGAACACGGCCTCCCTGGACGCACCTACGACACACTCGGGCGCCACGACGTCCACCTGCACGTCGTCGGCCACGAGAGCGACCACTGGCACCGCCACCTCGCGCTGCGCGACCATCTGCGCACCTCGGGCGACGCGCGCGCCCGTTACGAGGCCGCCAAGCGCGACGGAATCGAACGCAGCGAGGCCATCGCCGACGACGGCACGGCACGAGCCGCCTACCACGAGGCCAAGGCCGACGTCCTCGCCGCCCTCGAGGCCGAAGCGCTCGCACACGCCATCGGGCGCACCGGCTTCCGACCGGTGGTAGACCTCGTGCACGCCCTCGCCGACGCTCCCGCCCGCTGGGCGATCGCCGGCGGCTGGGCCCTCGACCTCGTTGCCGGCACACCCGCACGTCACCACGACGACGTCGACATCGCCGTGGACGCGGCCGCAGTCCCAGCCGTGCTCGACGCCCTGGCGAATAAGGGCGTACGGGCCTCCTGGGTGATCGCCGGCACGCCCGCCCGCTACCTCCCGCGCAACGCGAGCGAGGCCCACCCCGGCGGCGGCCACCAAGCGCACGCCCGCCGCGGTGACACGTGGGTCGACGTCGTCATCGAGCCCTGGACCGACACCGAGTGGCGTTACCGGCGCGAGCCCGGCATCACGCTCCCGCTCGAGCGCGCCATCCGCCGCGTGACCACGGGCGGCGTCGACGTCCCCGTCATGGCGCCCGAGGCCGTGCTGCTCTTCAAGGCCACCACCGGCGGCCGCACGGTGCCGCGCCCCAAGGACGACGCCGACCTCCCCCGGGCGCTCCCAAGGCTCGACGCGGACGCGCGCGCCTGGCTCAGCGCCGCACTGCCCGCGGGCCATCCCTGGCGAGAGCGGCTCGAAACCCGATCGTCATGAACCCGCTGTGGCGGCGACGAGCGTCGCCCACACCTCGCTCGGCAGCGCTCCCCGTTCGACGAGCCCCGTCATGACGCCGTTCCGATGGAGCGCCCGGCCCGCGTCGACCGCGACGGGGAGCACGTCCTCCCACACCGACAGGAACGCGGGATCGCTGGCGTAGACACGAAGGTGCACCGCCGTCTGCAACGCGACGAGGGGCGCCTCCAACGCCGCCACGGGCCCGGCTGCCGTCGGTCCCGAGCGCACCAAGTACGGCACCTCGTCAGCCATGGCCGCACAACCTGCCCACGGATCGCGCGACGCGTACACCACGTGCCCCACCCCGACCATACGGGCGGCTCCCATGCAGAGCGGGCACGGCTCCGTGGTCGTGTAGAGCACGGGTCGCGGGCCAGGCGGCCTGTAGCCGTACTCGAGGAGCGCGTTCACCTCGGCGTGGGCCAACGGTGTGCCCGTGAG
>SLSM01000403.1 GCA_007130445.1 Trueperaceae bacterium
AGCGCGTGGCTCCGACCGCGCGCGCCGGCCGCGGCGGGGAGCGCAAGGCTGGCGTGCACCGCGCGCATGCGGCGCTGTTCGCGCCGGGCGTGGGGCGCAGCGATCACCGCCGCATGGCCGCCTCGCTGTTGGCCCACACCATCGGCGACGACGACAACGGCGCGCTCTTCTGGGCCCTGGTGGAGCCCGGCATCGCCGACAGCGCGGTCCTCTGGCACGACCCAGCGGACGGCTTCGGGACCTTCCAGGCCTACCTCGGGTGCGACGCCGGCGACGTGGGCGCCGTCCTCGAGCGCGTCGACGCCGAACTCGAGCGCGTGCAACGCGAGGGCGTGACCGAGGGTGCCTGGCGTCAGGCGCAGCGCACGCTGGCGACCGGCCTGACGCTGCGCGGCGAGACGCCGATGGGGCGCCTGGTGGCCGTCGCGAGCTCGTTCCTCGACCGCGGCCGCGTGCAAGGCGTGCAGGAGGTCGTGGACGAGGTCTTGCGTACCGAGCGCAGCGCGGGCGAGGCGCTCCTCGCCGAGCGGCCCTTCGACGCGCGGTATACCTTCGTCCTGGAGCCCGAAGCGGTCACGGCGGCGTGAAGCGGCGATGAAGGCTACGCGCGTAGATCTCGCGCCACAGCGGCGCGGCGCGGGTACATTGACCCCATGCCGTTGAGGAGACCCGCCCAGCCTCGCTGGCCGCTGTGGTGCGCGCTGGCCCTGGCCCTGCTCGCCGCGCTCGCCGTGGCCGAGGACGCCGCGCCGCTGGCCGAACTCACCGTGACCGCGTTCGGAGCACAACGACTGGACCTCGCGACGGGCTACACGGAGCTCGCCGACGGAGGCATCGTGGTCGATCAGGGCAGCGGCGTTCGGCTGGAGGCCCCCTGGCTGCGCTACGCCGACGGGGAGCGTCTCGAGGCGACGGAGGCCGTCCTCGCGGGCCCGTTCGGGACGATGGACGCGGCCGAGGTGGTCCTCGACCTGCTGGGGCGTCGCCTGCTGGTCGAGGGGGGCCTGACGCTGCGGGCCGACGGCGCCGTGGTGCGCGCTCGCGCGCTGCGGTTCGGCGCCGATGACGGCTGGTTGTGGGCGTACGGTGACGTGAGCGGCGACACGCCGACCTTCGAGGCCGCGATGCTGTTGTACGACACCGCCAGCGGCCGCATCGTCCTGGTCCCGCCCTATGCGTACGAGGACGGTCCCCTGCTGCTGCGGGCTGCGGTCGACGGCGCCCCGTTGCAGTTGACGCCGGAGCGCGACGAGACCGCTGCGATCGTCGGCTACGACGCCAGCACCGCGCTCGATGCCGACGTGGCGGCGCAGCTGGCGGCGGCGAGCGAGGAGTGAGCGCTCGGCCGGCGGACCGGCGGCGTCGTCACGCCGTCGCGCGCGCATGTGCCTGTGCGCTCGCGTTCGCGCTCGCGGGGTCGGCGTGGGCCGACATGTGCGTCGTCGTCGCTGGTGCGAGCGAGTTGACGGTCGCCGACGTGGGGCGCGTGGTGTTCCGCGAGCTCGCGACGGATCGCACGGCCGACGCGGTGCGTTTCGAGGGCGGCGTCTGCCTCGAGGTCGCCGGCCAGAGGGTCACGATCACGGCCGACGCGCTCGTGCTCGAGCGTCTCACCACCGATCCGATCGTGCGCGCCACGGGCGCCGTGGTGATGGCGGAGGGTTGGCGCTTCGGCGCCGAGGAGCTGGTCGCCGACGCCCGCAGCGTGCACTTGCTCACCGCGACGCTCGTGGGCGACGAGTTCGTCGCGCTCGCCAGCGAGCTCGCGCTCGACCTCGAGTCCGAGACCGTGTGGGGCCGTGACCTGGTCGCGGCCACCCCGTGGGCGCGCCTCGACATCCGCGAGGCGACGCTCGACACCGAAGCGGTGGTCGGGGTCGGCGTGGTGCTGTCGACGTGCGACTGTCCGCCGAGCGAGGCCGCGCTGCGGCTCGAGGGCGCGGGCGTTCGGGTGGCGCTCCACGACGGCATCGTCGTGGTGCACTCGGGGACGCTCGTCGTCGGCTCGTTGCGGGTGCCACTCGGCCGGCGGCTCGAGATCGACCCGGTCGCCGTCGAGCGCCTGAGGTCGCCGCTGGCGCTCGTCCTCGACGAGCGCCGGGGGTGGTTGCTGACAGTGGTCGAGCGTGCGCAAGACGAGATCCGGTGGAGTGCGGACGTGGCGTTGGAGGCGGACACGACGCCGCGCTGGCGCGTCCTGGTCGCGGGTGACGACGAGCGTGGCGGCCTCGACGTGGTGCTCACCGCGTCGGGCGTCGCGATCCGCACCTCGGCCGCGCTGCCGCTCGGCGGCGCCTGGTCGCTGCGGCTGGCGCAACGCGTCGCCGGCGGCACGGCGTTCGGTGTCCAGAACGCCTCGCTCGGGCTCCGTCATGGGGTCGACCGAGCGCTGACGAGCGTCTCGCCCGGTGGCAACGCGACGCTCTTCGACGTCGGGATCGCGCTCAGCGCCGAGCGTCGCGGCGGCACCGACGTCGCGTCGCCCCGCGCCTGGTCCAGCGCGCGCTGGGACACCGCCACGCGATCCGGGCAGCTCGGGACGTTGCGCGTGCGCTTCGAGGGCGGCGTGACCGGGGCGGCCACGCCGGCGATGGGGCAGACCTGGTGGGGCGTGACCCCGCGCTGGGACGTGCGCGTCGGCGGCCTACAGCTGTCGCTGACGCACGCCTACCGCGGCGTGACGGGCAGCACGCCCTTCGGCGACGACGTCGACCGCGTCGCCCCCAGGCAGCTGAGCACGCTCGTGCTGCGCACGGGCGACGCTTCACGCCTCCACGCCGCCGTCGACCTGCGCTACGACTGGCGGCACGACCCGACGCGCAGCGATCGGGCGATCGGGTTCGAGCGTGCCCGCGCCACGGTGTCCGCGGTCGTGATCGACCCTCCGGCGGACGCCGGTGTGCGCGTGTCGGCGCGCGCCGCGGTCGAGCTCGCGGGGGTGCTCGATCCGCGCCCGGGCCGCGACGCCTTCGCGCGGTTCGGCGTCGACGCGACCTGGCCGGACTCGGCCCCCGAACTCGGGCTGGAGGCGACGTTCGGGCTGGTGCCCGGGTCGGTCGGGCTGCGCGACCTGACGCTGGCAGCGGGGACGCCGCTGCGCTGGGAGACGCGCGGGCTCACGCTGCGCCCCTATCTCGCGCTCGACGTGTGGCCGAGCCTGCGTGGAGACGGCTGGCCCGCGCTCCGCGGACACGGCGTCGCGTTGGCGTGGGAGACGGCGTACGGGGTCGTCGACGCCGCCTACCGTTCGCTGCCCGACGGCAGCAGCACGAGCAGCGTCGGCTTCCGCGTGCCGCTGCGCTCGCCGACCCTCGACGACCTGCGGCGCTGAGGGGTTGGTAGCATGCTGCGCTGGGAAGGGACCCTACCGTCACCGTGCTGACCCGCATCGACCGCTACTTGCTGCGCGAGGCGATGCCGCCGTTCGCGTTCGGCCTGCTGCTCTACGGCGGTCTGGCGTCGGTGAGCGCCGTGTTGCCGCGGCTGCAGTGGATCGTGGGCACGCCACTGCTCGAGCTGGCGTGGTGGATCGCGCTGCTCCTCCCGCAGGCGCTCGTGATGACGGCGCCGATCGCGCTCGTGTTGGCGGTGCTGCTGTCGTTCGGCCGGCTGGGCTCGGACCAGGAGCTCACCGCGATGCAGGCCGGCGCCGTGCCGCTCCGGCGCGTCGCGTTGGTGTTCGTCGTGCTCGGGGCGGTGGCGGCCGCCTCGTCGCTGGCCGCGAGCCAGTGGCTCGTCCCGCGCGCGAACCTGGCCGTGGTCGACGTGTACTGGCGGCTGACGGCCGATCGCAGCGGGTTGTTCCGGCTCATCGGCCAGCAGCTGCCGGTCGGCGACCTGTCGCTGACGTTCGCGCAGGCAGCGCGCGACGACACCCTCTCGGGCGTTCGCGTCGAGCGCTGGGACGGCGACGTGCTCACGCTCATCCGCGCCGAGCGCGGGCGTTTCGAGGACGACGGGCTCGTGCTCTACGGGCACCGGACGCAGCGCTTCGACCTGGCCGCCCTGGACGCGCCAGCCGGCGCGAGCGACACGCTGCGCGCGCTGGTGCGGCTCGACGCGCGCGGCGCCGATCCCGATGCGCCGCTCACGCTGACGCTGTCGCTCTCGCAGGAGGACCTGGTGGCGCGTTTCAGCGGTGGGGGGTTCGAGGACGCCCGCTCGCTCAGCGATCTGCGAGCCGCCTCGCTCGACGCCGACCTGCCGTTCGGTCAGCGCCGCTTCGCCGCCGTGCTCCTGCAGCGCAAGCTGGCCGAGGGCGTGGCGAACCTGACGCTGCTGCTGGTGGCCGTGCCGCTGTCGCTCTCGTACGCGCGCTCGCGGGGCGTGGCGTTCGGCCTGTCGCTGGTGGTGACGCTGGCGTGGTACCTGCTGTTGACCTTCGGGCAGCTCCTGGCGCAGACGGGCGTGCTGCCGGTGTGGCTGGGTCCGTGGGTGGGCACGGCGGGACTGGCGCTGGTCGGCACGGTGATGCTGCTGCGATTGCGCAGCGCGTGAGGTGGGGTCGCGCGGTGCCGGCGCGCGGGTCCCGGTATCGTGTGCAGCGGTGTCCCGCACGCATCCTTCGCCGCTCCACCCGATGCTAGACTGCCAGGTCGATATGGAGCGACTGCTGTCGAGCCTGCAAGCCCAGACCGCGTACCTGCCGAGCGCCGATCAAGCGCGCTTGGCCGAGGCGTTCGCGGTGGCCGACGAGGCGCATCGCGGCGTCCAGCGACGCTCCGGTGAGCCCTACCTCACGCACCCGGTGGCGGTGACGGCGCTGCTCGCCGAGATGCGCCTCGACGGCGACGCGCTGATCGCCGGGCTCCTGCACGACACGGTCGAGGACACGCCGGTCACGTTCGACGACATCGAACGCCGGTTCGGGGCGACGGTGCGCAAGATCGTCGAGGGTGAGACGAAGATCTCGAAGCTCGCCGTGCGCGTCTACGAGGACGAGCAGGCCGAGAACCTGCGTCAGATGTTGTTGGCGATGGTGAGCGACGTCAGGATCATCCTGGTGAAGCTCGCGGACCGGCTGCACAACATGCGGACCCTCGCTGCGATGCCCCCCGTGAAGCAGCAGCGCATCGCGCGTGAGACGATCGAGATCTTCGCGCCGCTCGCGCACCGCCTCGGCATCAACCACATCAAGAACGAGCTCGAGGACATCGCCTTCAGCTACCTCGAACCCGAGCGCTACCGCCAACTGCAGCGCCAAGTGCGCATGCGCCACAACGAGCGCGAGACCTACGTGCGCGAGTCGATCGAGATGTTCGCCACCCGGCTGCAGTCCGAGGGGTTGCGCTACGACCTGTCGGGACGGAGCAAGCACCTCTACAGCATCCATCGCAAGATGCAGCGCGACGGCAAGCACCTCGACCAGATCTTCGACCTGATCGCGATCCGCGCCATCC
>SLSM01000024.1 GCA_007130445.1 Trueperaceae bacterium
AGGGTCCGCCACGGTCCTCGCCGACCGACGAACCGGCGGTCGACGAGCCGGCGGACGCCGCGCGAGGCGCGGAGCCGCAGCGGGCCACGGTCCGCGAGCCCGCGCTGCCACGGCCGGCGGTCCCGGCCGCGAGCGTGGCCGTGTTGCAGCGCCTCTTCCCCGGACGGGTGCTCGGCATCGAGCCGCACGCGGGTGACGAGAACGTCGCTGCCGACGCGATCGACAGCGGGGACGGCAGCGCTGCGGTCGCGACCGGAGACGACGCACCCGACCAGGTGCCCGCCGAGGGCGGGCTAGAATCCGGCAGGAGTCGACCCTGATGAACATACAGAAGCTGATGAAGGAAGCCCAGAAGGCGCAGCGCCAGATGGCCGAGGCGCAAGAGCGGCTCGCCTCGATGCAGATCGAGGGGAGCGCGGGTGGCGGCCTGGTGACGGTGACGGCCACCGGCGACGGTACCGTCTCGAAGGTGCGCATCGACCCCGGTGCGATCGATCCCGACGACGTGACCCTGCTCGAGGACCTCGTCACGGCGGCGATCGGCGATGCGCAGCGCAAGGCCAAGGAGTTGCAGGAGAGCGAGTTGGGCTCGGCCGTGGGCGGGCTCGGCTCCATGCCGGGCCTGTTCTGAGGCCACCCTGACGTGCGCTATCCGACGCCGCTCCTGACGCTGATCAGGGCGCTCAGCCGCCTGCCCGGCATCGGACCGAAGTCGGCCCAGCGATTGGCCTTCCACCTGTTCAACCAACCCGCTGACGAGGTGTTGGCGCTCGCGCGTGCCCTCGAGGAGGCCAAGACGGGTCTGGCCCGCTGTCCGCGCTGCGCGCACGTGATGGCGTCCGACGAGGAGGCCTGTGCGGTCTGCACGGACCCGTCTCGCGACGCCGCGCTGCTGTGCGTGGTGGAACAGCCGGCCGACGTGTTGGCGATCGAACGCAGCGGCGAGTACGCCGGGCGCTATCACGTGCTGCACGGCGCGCTCTCCCCCATGCACGGCGTCGGCCCCGACGAGTTGACCATCGCGCTGTTGCTCGGGCGCTTGGGCGGCGTGACCGAGGTGGTGCTCGCAACCTCCACCACGGTCGAGGGCGAGGCGACCGCCCTGTTCCTGGCGCAACGGCTGCGCACCCTGGGCGTACGGGTGACGCGGATCGCGTACGGGCTGCCCGTTGGCGGTGACCTGGAGTATGCCGACGAGGTGACGCTCGGCCGCGCCATGACGCATCGCCGCGACCTCTGAGCACCCCCTCGGCACGGTCGTCGTGCCCCCGCACGCCTTGACATGTGGCGGCGCGTCCGTATACTCGGGACCGCCTACGGAAGGGGGACGTCGCGTTGTCATCCGAGAAACGAACCCGCCGTCTCGTGATCGTCGAGTCGCCCACCAAAGCCCGAACCATCCAGCGTTACCTGCCCGGCGGATCGAGCGCCGCGTCGGCCGATGCGACCTACGTCGTGGAGGCCAGCATGGGACACGTGCGCGACCTCCCGGCGAACGCCGCCGAGATACCCGAGAACGTCAAGAAGCAGCCCTGGTCGCGCCTCGCGGTGCGCACGGACGACGCTTTCCAGCCGCTGTACGTCGTCTCGCCGAAGAAGCGAGCCGTGGTGCAGAAGCTCCGCAAGGCGCTCAAGAACGCCGACGAACTCGTCATCGCGACGGATGAGGACCGCGAAGGCGAGAGCATCGGCTGGCACCTGGTGCAGGTGCTCGAGCCCACGGTGCCCGTCAAGCGCATGGTGTTCCACGAGATCACCCGCGAGGCGATCGAGCGCGCTCTGGACGAGACCCGCGACATCGACACCAACCTCGTCGAGGCTCAAGAGACCCGCCGTGTGCTCGACCGACTCGTCGGCTACACGATCTCGCCGCTGCTGTGGAAGAAGATCGCCCCGCGGCTGTCGGCCGGGCGCGTGCAGAGCGTGGCGGTCCGGATGCTCGTGCTGCGCGAACAGGAGCGGTTGCGTTTCCGGACGGGCAGCTACTGGGACCTCGCCGCCACCCTGGCCACGCGTTCGACGCCGTTCGCTGCGCAGCTCACACACGTCGGGAGTTTGCGCGTCGCCAGCGGCAGGGACTTCGACGAGACCACCGGGCGCCTCAAGGCCGACCTGGTCGAAGGGAAGGACG
Source organism: Trueperaceae bacterium (assembly GCA_007130445.1). Classification (GTDB taxonomy): domain Bacteria; phylum Deinococcota; class Deinococci; order Deinococcales; family Trueperaceae; genus CSSed10-48. The sequence goes on from SLSM01000024.1 coordinate 2,132, forward strand.
TCGTCCTGCTCGACCGTGCGGCGGCCGAGGCACTCGCGGAGCGGGCCCGGAGCGGCCGCTGGCAGGTCGAGGGCGTGGAGTCGCGCGAGGCCACCCGGCAACCGGCGCCGCCGTTCACGACCAGCACGCTGCAGCAGGAGGCCAGCCGCAAGCTCGGTCTCGGCGCCCGCGACACCATGCGGGTCGCCCAGGGCTTGTACGAGCGCGGATACATCACGTACATGCGGACCGACTCGACCAGCCTCTCCAGTGAGGCCCTCCAGGCCGCCCGCTCGGCGATCACCGCTCGTTACGGCGCCGAGTACCTCCCCGACGCGCCGCGCACCACGACGAAGAAGGGCCGCAACGTCCAGGAGGCACACGAGGCGATCCGGCCCGCCGGCACGGCGATGCAGACGGCCGAGGAGCACGGCCTGAAGGGGACCGACGCGGCCCTCTACGACCTCGTGTGGAAGCGCACCGTCGCGAGCCAGATGCGCGACGCGCGGCTGCGCTTCGTGACCGCGCGCATCGTGGCGAGCGGCGGCGCCGACGCCACCGGCGCTGCCTGGCAGGCGCGCTTCCGGGCCTCGGGCCGCACCACCGTGTTCCCGGGCTTCTTCCGCGCCTACGTCGAGGGCAGCGACGACCCCGACGCCTCGCTCGACGCGCAGGAGCAGCCGTTGCCGGCGCTCGAGGAGGGCGCGGCGCTCGAGGCACGGGCCGTCGAGGCGGCCGGGCACGAGACCAAGCCGCCGGCGCGCTACACCGAGGCGTCGCTCGTGAAGCTGCTCGAGCAAGAGGGCATCGGTCGGCCCAGCACCTACGCCAGCATCATCGACACCATCTTGCGCCGGACCTACGCCCGCAAGCAGGGCAGCCAGCTCGTGCCGACCTTCGTCGCCTTCGCGACGAACGCACTGCTCGAGCACCAGTTCCAGTCGCTGGTCGACACCGAGTTCACCGCCCGTATGGAGGCGACGCTCGACGAGATCGCGAACGGCAGCGTCGACCCGCTCCCCTACCTACGAGCCTTCTACGGTGGCGCGGACGGGCTCGAGTCGACGGTCGCGGCCGGCCTCGAGGCGATCGACGCGCGCGAGATCAGCACCATCCGGTCTCCGTCGTGGGACCCGTTCGTGGTGCGCGTCGGCCGCTACGGTCCGTACGTCGCGGGGACCCTGGACGGCGAGGACAAGACGGCCAGCCTCCCCGACGACACCGCGCCGGCGGACTTGACACGCGAGCAACTCGAGACCTTCCTGCGTGACGGCAACGCCGCCGATCACGTGCTGGGAAGCCACCCCGACGACGGCCATGCCATGCTCCTCAAGCGCGGTCCGTACGGCCCGTACCTGCAGCTCGGCGACGGCACCGACGGCGAGCGGCCGAAACGCGTCTCGCTGCCTCCGGGCGTCGCCCCCGAGGACGTCGACGCCGATCTCGCCCGACGCCTGCTCGACTTGCCGCGGCGCCTGGGGGAGCATCCCGAGACCGGTGAAGGGGTGGAGGCCCACATCGGTCGCTTCGGCCCGTACGTTCGACACCAACGTACGTTCGCGTCGATCCCCAAGGGCGCGGACTTCGATCTGCTCACGGTCGACCTACCCCAGGCCCTCGACCTGTTGGCGAAGAAGCGCGGTCGCAACGCCCCGCAGCGTGTGATCGGCGCTCACCCCGAGAGTGGCGAGCCGGTCGGGTTGTTCGATGGCAAGTACGGCCCGTACGTGTCGCACCAGAAGGTCAACGCGTCGCTGAAGGATGGACAGGACCCCGACACGCTCGACCTCGACACCGCGCTGGCGCTGCTCGCCGAGCGCGAGGCCACGACGGACACGAAGACGTCGGGCCGCGGCAAGCGCTCGGCCGCGAAGGGCGGCGCGAAGAAGCGCGCGAAGGCCCCGAAGCGTGGCGGCACGCGGGCGCGCTCCGCGAAGACGACGAAGGCGCCCGCGAAGCGGCCGAAGGCCACGACGGTGCAGCTCGAGGCGCACTTGGACGAGCTCGACGACACCACGCGCTCGGTGGTGACGCGTCTGGAGGGCATGGGCGGGCGCCCGAAGCAGGCGCTCGTGGCCGTCGCCGATGAGCTCGGACTGGCACAGGAGGCCGTCGAGAGCCATCGCAAGCGCGGTCTGTTCAAGCTCCGGATGGCGTTCGGCAAGGCTCGCGCGAGCGACGACGGTTGACCAGGCGGTCGGCCGGGCGGCGCTAGACTGCGCTGTGCCGCGCTACACCGTCAGCGACGCTCTGGTGCTCCGTCGCTCACCGCTGCCGAGCGGCGACGTCGTGCTCACGTTGCTGTCCGAGCATGGCAAGTGGCGTGCGGTGGCGCGCAAGGGGCGACTGCTGGGGGGCAACCTCGCGAGGCTGTCGCTCTTCCATGACGTCACGGTGCAGGCCTACCGCCGCCGCGACGACGATCTGGCCGTCCTGACGCAAGTTCGCCTGAACGGAGCGCTCCCGGGCCTCACCAAGCCCGAGGCGTACCCCTACGCCCACGTCCTGGCCGAACTCACCGACGCCCTCACCGTCGATACCCACGTGGGGGAGCGGCTGCTCGCGGTGGTTGCGAGCGGGTTGCGCGGCGTCGGTTCGCACGACGACCCTGAGGCGGTGGCGCTCGCGTACGCCTGGCACCTGTTGGAGCTCGCGGGGTTGGCGCCACACGTCGGCGCGCCCACCCAGCGACCGGTCGCTACGAGCGACGCACCGTCGGGCCCTTCCGGCGACGCGCCGGGCGACCGTCCAGCGCCCGTCTGTGACCGCTGCGGTGCGGTCGCCACGCGGCTGGCCGTGGACGCCGGTCGCATGCGCTGTGACGAGCACGGTGACCACGTCAGGGACGTGTGGCTCGGTGCGGACGGAGCCCGTTCGTTGGCGCTGGCCGTGCGCGGCCCGCTGCGCGCGGCCGTGCTCGCGCCCCCGGCCGACCGGACTCGCGCGTGGCGAGCGCTCCAGGCGTACGTGCGGGAGCATGTGACCGAGGTGCGGGCCGTGACCGCCCTCGCCCGGGAGCCCGCGTGAACGCCTTCGACCTGGCCGTCGCCCTGGCCATCGGGTACCTGCTCGGAGGCTTCCCGACCGCGGCGCTGATCGCGCGGGCGCGTGGACGCCGCATCTTCGACGTCGGCTCGGGGAACATGGGCGCCATGAACACCGCGCGCAACCTCGGGCCGGCCCTCGGGGTGGTCGTGCTGGTCGTCGACGTCGCGAAGGGCGCCCTGGCGGCGCTGGCGGGCGACGCCATGGGCGCCGCACTCGGGGCCGGGGGCGACGCCCGCCTC
>SLSM01000183.1 GCA_007130445.1 Trueperaceae bacterium
CGACGTTGCCGAGGTGCGGCCGGCCGGTGGCGGCGTCGAAGGCGGCCATCAGCTCGTCGGGGAAACGCTCGACCACCAGGAAGGGAGTGCTGGTGACGAGCCCCATCAGCTCCCAGTGGCCGGCGATGGTGTCCTTGCCGGCGCTGCGCTGGCGCATGCGGCCGAAGGCGCCCGCGGGCTGCTCGACGGTGGGCACCTCGGTGACGGTGGGGACGCTGCCGAGGCCGAGTGAGGCGAGGTGCGGGAGCTCGACCGGGTGCGCCGCCAGCGTGTGGTTGAGCGTGTGGGCGCCGGTGTCGCCGAACGCCTCGGCGTCCGGGAGTTCGCCCACGCCCACCGAGTCGAGCACCACCACGGCGACGGTGCGGGGCGCGAGCGGGGCGGTGGGTGGCGTGCGGCGGCGGGGCATGGGGGAGTGTAACGCCGCCGGGGGACGCCGCGCGCCAGCAGCGTGGGCGTGCGAGGTGAGTGCCCCGCACGCCCATTTGAAGCCGAGTCGCCGTCAGCGGCAGCGGACGCGGTAGTTCCAGGCCGTTCCGGACTGCGGACCGATCACGGTCACCGTGAAGGAGTCGGCGCTCACCTTCGTGAAGAAGCCGCTCGCGCTGCCCCATCCCGGGCCAGCGATGCCGCCGGGATAGAGCGGGTTGCCTTCGTAGCTCGAGCTGCCGCGCCAGCCGGTGTCGAGCACCCGGCTGCCGGCGTAGTCGACGAGGTACTTGTCGGGGATCGAGTAGGCGTCGTACTCGATGTCGAACACCGAGTCCGGCGGGATCATGCTGATGTCCCAGGTGTCGATCGTCACGCCCTGGCCGCCCTGCTGGCTGACGCTCCAGACGTCGCAGATCGTCAGGTCGAAGTCGCGCTCGTCGGCCTCGCCGATCACGACCGTGACCGAGTGCTGCGCGAGCACGCCGCTCGGACCGCGGACGTCCACCACCAACCCGTAGGCGCCGACGACCGAGTAGCTGTGACCCTGAGCGGTGCTCGCCTGGCCGCCGCTGACGCTCGCGGTTGCCTGGCCGGTCCCGCCCGCGCCGACGCCGAAGGTCCAGTTGAAGGTCACCTGGCTCAGGTCGTCGGGGAGGCCCGTCGCCGTGAAGTCGAAGGTGTAGAGCACGTCGACTTCGCCGTCGCTGAGGCCCGGAGGCGTGATGGTGAGCACCACGCCCGCGATCTGCACCGGCGCCGTCGCCGTGGCGAGCTCCGTGGTGCCGTCCCGAACCGAGGCGTTGAGGGTGTAGGTGCCCGGCGTGGGGTAGGTGTTCGAGACCGTCGTCCGGGCTTCGCCGTCCGACACGGACACCGCCCGGCTGCCCGGCGCGCCGACGCCGAAGCTCCACTCGAAGGTCACCGAGGTGATCTCCTCGGGAACGCCGCTCGCGATCAGCTCGAAGTCGTAGGGCTCGTCGACCACGCCGTCCAAGAGCTCGCTGGGATCGATGGTGAGCGATACCCCCTCACCGACGGTCACGCGCACGCCGTTGCCCCCCCCGTACGGGAAGCCGATGTCGCCAAAGGGGCTCTGGTAGGCCAGTGCGTGCACCTCGTAGGTGCCTTCGTCGTCGACGCCCGGCGTCCAGCTCGCCGAGCCGGTCCCGCCCGGGCCGGTCTGCACCTCGGCGACGCTGAGGCCCGTGCCCGGGGCGTTCTGGTCGTCGACGAGGTACGCCATGAACTCCACGCGGGCCGAGGTAGCGCCGTCGACCGTGAAGTCGACGTTCTCGCCCGCCTCGACCTGCAGCGTCGAGGCCGCGACGGTCGGTTTCGGCGAGGTGGCGAGCGGGAGTTCGCCCTTGAACAACTCCGGTCCGAAGCCCGTCACCTGGATCTTGATGCCCACCCGGTTGATGAACTTCTGGAACTCGTCGATCTTCTCGAAGAGCGGGTCGAGGCCGCCGTACACGCCCACGTAGAACTTCCAGGCGGGGCCTGCGTAGCCGGGCTGGGTCGGGACGAACGGCATGGTCATCTCGAGCTCGGCACCGCCGTACACCTTCGCTTCGACCAAGCCGAAGTCGGCGAAGGTGTAGGGGCCGAGGGCTCCCGAGACGTTCACCGTGCCCTTGAGGAACGGCTCGACCGTCGCCTTGAAGGCGATCGCGAGGCTGGCGTCGTAGCGGGGCCAACTGAGCCCGGCGCCGACCCGCTCGTTCTGGCTGATGACGCGGAAGCCCGACTGCGCCGAGTAGCCGACGCCCATCGTCGAGCTCACGCCCTCGTCGAGCGTCGGGCCGGTCAGGCTGACGCTACCCAGGGTCGCCTCGCCCTTCAGCTCGAGGCCGACCGATGGCGTGACGGTGGGCGCTGCGCCGAGCGGACCGACGATCGGGACGAATGCCAGGGCGTAGGTCCCGAGCTTCCGCTCGCAGGTGATCTTGCCGGCGACGCCAGCGTCGAACGCCACCGAGCCGGAGCGCGCGTCGACGCGCACGACACCCTCGACGAACATGTCGAAGCGCTCGACCGTCGCGCTCACGAACCCCGAGCGGGTGATCTTGATCGCGATCGTGGGGGTGAAGCTGAGCTTCGGGGTGATCGAGGCGCCGGTGATGGTGACCGTGATCGGCTGCTCCGCCTCGGTCTTGCAGGTGAAGCCGAAGAGCGAGCGCTGCACCACCTCGCCGCGCTCGTTGAGCACCGTGATGCCGTCGTCGTCGATGAACGCCTCGTACTCGACCTCGGCGCCGACCGCCACCACGTCGAGCTCGTCGAAGGCGTCGGTGAGGTCGGCGGGCTCGGTCTGCAGCACGACACGGCCCGCCTGCACGTCGACCGCGAGGACCCGCACCAACAGACCGGCCCGGTCGCCGCTGATCAGCACGTCGCCGACCTGCAGGCCGAGAGCGAGCGGCGTGCGCTGGAGGATCACCTCACCGGTGTCGGGATCGTAGGCGGTGAAGTCGTCGAAGGGCACGAACACAGCGCGATCGGCGAGCTCGGCGACGACCGCGGTCGCGTGCGCGGGCGTCAGGGTGCCGTAGGAGGCCACGATGGTGGCGGAGTTCGGCACGCTCGTGCGCGCCGTCAGGCGCCCGCTGGCGGCGTCGACCGTGACGACGTCGGGCGCCTCGGACGCGAAGCTGACGACCGCGTCGGCGATCACTTGGTCGTTACTGCGCTGGCGCACCACCGCGCTGACGGTCGCGGTGTCACCGTCTTGCTCGAACAGGAAGGTGGCGTCCGAGGTGATGTCGATGTAGGCGTTGGCGTCGGTCCACGAGGGTGGCGGTGGGCCACCGCCGCAGCCCATGAGGATCGCCATGACGGCGAGGGCAACGAGGGTGAGTGTGATAAGGCGTTGAGGGCGACGCATGCCTGCCTCCTGGGTCTCGACGACCGTGTCGATGTGGTGCCAGCACGCCGGTCTGGGCGGTTCTTGGCGGCCTTCCGTGTACTCGTGATCCGCGCTCTCCCCGTCGGAGCGGTCCACCTCCTCCGCAGCCCCGAAACGACTCCCGCAGTGACTGTCACTTATGTCACTCTCATCGACCGGCCTAGGCTATCACCAACGCCCATCTTCAGGTGCGACAGCGTCACGCTCGCGTGCGCGTCGCGATTCGGCGGCTTCATGAGGCGCGCGCCGGGGAGCGGAGGGAGCGTTCCGGGCAGGGCGGGTGCCATCAGCACTCACGAAGGCGAGGCGTGGGACTGGTGTCCTCACGCCTCGCGGTACGCACGCTCACGGCAGTGCTGGAAAGCCTATCTGATGCCTTATGGCTGGTAGTCGACGATCACGCCCGGGGTGAACTCGTTGCGGACCGTGTCGGTCACGGGATCGACGAAGTACACGCGGGCCGTGAGCGCACGGTCGCCGGAGGCGTCGACCGGATGGCCTCCCAGACCGGGGTCGGTGGTGTCCCACGGGTAGACGATCAGCCGGGTGGAGGTGGCGTCGTCGTCGACGGGGATGCCGGCCGCATAGCGGCTGCCGTTGATGTAGAGATCGATGGAGGTGACGTCGTAGTCGTCGAGGATGGTGCCGTTCACGCCGATGGTCACTGCTACGATCTGGCGGCCCGCCCCAACGCTCTCGCCGTCGGTCGGATGCGTGATCAGGAAGGGTGTCAGGAACTCGACGACGAGCATCTGCTCGACGATGTTGCCGGCACGGTCCTCGAGCACGACGCGCAGCGCGTACTCGCCGGTCTCGAAGTCGACGGTGGAGATCGAGGCACTGAGCGTCTCGCGCAGGACCGGAGCCGCAGCCGGATCCATGTCCCAGCGTGCGGCACGCACCGCCCCACCCTCGCCGTCAACGAACAGCTCGGCCCGCCTGATGCCTTCCTCCGCTTCGACGTCGAGTTCGACGCTCACCAAGCCGGCCAGGCGCTTGTTCGGGGTGGGCGAGAGGAACGCCGCGCGCAGTTCGACATCATGCTCCGTCGGATCGTCTGGATCCGTCGGTCCGGGCGGTGGGGGCGGCGGGGCGCCGTTCTGCGGATCGCCAGGAGCCGCTTCCGCGACGACGAAGCTCCAGGACCGACCGGCCGTCAGGACGCTGCCGTCCACGGCGCGGATGCCGCTGGCGAGTGCGGCCGTGTAGAGCCCCTCGGCGAGTTCAGCATCCGGAGTGAAACGCGCGGTGCGGGTGGCCTGCGCGTAACCGACGGTGCCCTCGACCGCTTGGCCCTGATGGCTCAGCGTGAAGCGGGAGGCCAGTGTGGAGGCATCGATCGCCCGGTCGAAGGCCGCTATCACCGTCGCGTCCGGAGTGACGGCTACGGCGCCGTCCTCCGGCGCGAGCGTCACCACGCTGACCGCACCCTGGGGTGCTTGTTGAGTCCCGCACGCCACCAGGGACATGAGGAGGAAGAGTACGGCCAACCGTCGGTACATGCGGTCCTCCGATCTCACGCTCGAGGCGTCAGCGACCCGCATTCGCTGGTCGCTCGACGCACACGTCTCCGTGGCCGTGTTCGAGTTCGCCTCGGCCCTCGGTCGCCCTCACGGTACGCAATGTGCCATGGGTGCGTCGCAAGAATCGTCACGTGTTGGCGGGCCGCCAGGAGGCATGGTTCGCCCTTTCCACGTGGCACGTCTCGACCTGCCGCGCGATAATGCCAAGATGAGCAGGTCCGCCCTCACTCGCGTGGCCGCCCGCGCCCGCGAGCTGGCGCCAGCGCCGGCGCGCTTGGCAGTGGCGGTGTCGGGCGGCGGCGACTCCGTGGCGTTGGCGCTGGCGCTCGCCGGCGACCCCGGCTTGGTGGCGCTGCTGCACGTGGATCACGGATTGCGGCCGCGTGAGGAGACCGAAGCCGACGCTGCGCTGGTAGCGGCGCTGGCGGAGCGCGTGGCCGTGCCGCTGCTGCAGCGGAGGGTGGACGTGGCCGCCGCGCAGCGCGACCGAGGCGGCAACCTGAGCGAGGTTGCCCGCAGGTTGCGCCTCGCGGCGC
>SLSM01000353.1 GCA_007130445.1 Trueperaceae bacterium
GACGGGTCAGGAACTCGCGTTCCCGACGGGTCAGGAACTCGCGTTCCCGACGGGTCAGGAACTCGCGTTCCTGACCTGGCGCTTGAGCCGTGCCAGGATCGCTGCCATGCCGCGCAGGCGCAGCGGCGAGATGACGTCCGCGAGCCCCAGCGCGTCGTAGAAGTCGTCGGGTACCGCCACGACCTCGGCCGCGCTGCGGCCGTCGAGCCCTGCGTGCAAGATCCCGGCGAAGCCGCGCGTGGTCGGGGCCTCCTGGGGCGCGTCGAAGTACATGGTCACGCGGCCATCGGCGCCTACCTCGCTCGCCACGAAGAAGGGCGTCATGCACTCGTGGACGCGCTCGAGTCGGCCCGGGAGCTCGCGGATCGCGTCTGGCAACTCCGGCACGCGCCGGGCGTACTCCAGCAGGAGCTGCGTACGCAACGCTGCGGGAGCGTTCCGGAACTCGTCGACCACGCGTTGCAAGGTCGTCGGAAGGGCGGTGGTGTCGGCGTCCATGCGCCCAGGGTACCGCGCGCCGACGGTGTACCCTGGTCGGCGACCATGCCGCAGCACCGCATCGCCCTCGCCCCGCCCACCGCGTTCTCGCTCGACCTGCGCGTCCCGGGATCCAAGAGCCTGACGAACCGGGCGCTGCTCGTAGCGGCGCTCGCGGAGGGCGAGAGCCTGCTGCAGGGTGCCCTGGTAGCCGAGGACGCCGAGGTGATGCGCACCGCGCTGGTGCGGCTCGGTGCGCGGATCGAGGAGCGCGGGGTGGGCCCGGCAGGCGCCGAACTCGCCGTTCGGGGCGTCGCCGGCCGCTGGCCCGTCGACGGTGCCGAGCTCGACGTCCGCCTCTCAGGCACGGCCGTGCGCTTCCTCACGGCCGCGGTCTGCCTCGGTCGAGGCCGGTTCCGGCTCGACGGGACCGAGCGCATGCGCGAGCGGCCCATCGAGGACCAGCTCGAGGCCCTGCGCAGCCTCGGGGTCGACGCACGCAGCGAGCTCGGGAGCGGCTGCCCGCCGGTGGTCATCGACGCCGACGGCTTGCCCGGCGGCACCGTCGCCGTGAGCGGCGACCGCTCCTCGCAGTACCTGTCGGGTCTGCTGCTGGCCGCGCCCTACGCGCGTGCACCGTTGACCGTGGAGGTCGGCGGCGCCTTGCAGTCCAAGCCGTTCGTCGACGTGACGCTAGCCGTGATGCGGGCGTTCGGCGCCGTGGTCGAGCGCGACGCCTACCGCACGTTCCACGTGCCGACCGGTGCGTACCACGCGCGCACCTACCGGGTGGAGGGAGACGCCATGGCGGCCGGGTACTTCTGGGCCGCTGCCGCGCTGAGCGGCGGCCGCGCGACCACGCGCGGCGTCGGCTCCGCCAGCGTGCAGGGCGACATGGCACTGCTCGACGTGCTCGTCCAGATGGGGTGCGCGGTGGAGCGAGAAGACGAGGCCGTCCACGTCGCCGGGCCCCCGCACGGTCGGCTCCGCGGCGGGCGCTTCGACCTCAACGCCTTCCCGGATCAGGCCCAGACGCTGGCCGTGCTCGCGCTCGGCGCGAGCGAGCCGGTGCACATCGACGACGTGTGGAACCTACGAATCAAGGAGACCGACCGGTTGCGCGCACTGACGACCGAGTTGCAGCGGCTCGGCGCGCGCGTCGAGGAGCGTCGCGACGGCCTCAGCGTGTGGCCCCTCGACGGCGCACCGCGACCGAGCCTGGTGGCGACGTACGGCGACCACCGCATGGCGATGGCCTTCGCCCTGGCCGGCGTGCGCTGGCCGGGGATCGTGATCGACGACCCTGGCTGCGTGGCCAAGACGTATCCCGGCTTCTGGACGGACCTGGCGAGCGCCGGCGTGGGTACGGAGGCGGTCGCGTGAGCGCGCCGAGTCGCCTCGACGCCGAGGCTGGCAGCGACGCGCGCGAGCCGTCGGTCATCACCTTCGACGGGCCCGCCGCATCGGGCAAGTCGTCGGTGGCGCAGCGCGTCGCGCGCGCCCTCGGCATCCCGTTCGTCAGCAGCGGCCTCCTGTACCGGGCGGCGACCCACCTGGTCGCGCACAGCGGCACCGATGCCTTCGACCAGGCTGCCGTGCTGGCCCTGCTCGGCGCGCACATGGTCGAGCTGCGGCCGGACGTCGCGGGCAACGACGTGCTCGTAGACGGTCGCTCGGTGACGTCGGAGCTGCACACCGATCGCGTCGATGCCGTCGTGTCGACCGTCGCCGGGCATCCGGCGGTCCGAGCGTGGGTCTCGCAGCAGCTGCGGCGGGTACCGCCCCCGTTCGCGATCGACGGGCGCGACATGGGGTCGGTCGTGTTCCCGGGCGCGCGGCACAAGTTCTACCTCACCGCCTCTCCCGAGGAGCGGGCGCGGCGCCGGGTGGGTGAGCGCGCCGCCGACCTCGCAGCCGTCGCGGCGGCCATCGCGCGTCGCGACCAGGGTGACGCGCGGCAGCTCGCGCCGGCAGCCGATGCCCTCCACGTCGACACCGACGAGCTCGAGCTGGATCAGGTGGTCGCGTGCGTGCTGGACGCGATCCGTGCCAGCGACTCGGGCTCGACGGCGAGCGAGCCACAGGGGGCGGCATCGTGACCGGCGGCAGCGTGCCGCCGGCTCGCTTCGAGCGGCCGGCGCACGACCTCAGGCGAGTCGCCGTGGTCAGCACGCGCTTCAAGCCGGCCGCCCACCCCGTCGCCGTTCGCCTGGCCGAGGCGTTCGGGCGGGTCGGTGCCGAGGTCGTCCTCGACCTGGCGGGTGACCGACCACTGCGGGCGCTCGGGGCCGATCTCGTCGTCGCGGTCGGAGGCGACGGCACCCTGCTGTCGACCGCCAGACGACTCGTCGGAGCGGCGACGCCGGTGATCGGCGTCAACCTCGGCAAGCTCGGCTTCCTGGCCGGCTTCAGCGCCGACGAGGTCGAGCGCTACGCCACCGGCGGCCATGCTCCGTCGTGGCCGCTGTCGCCCAAGATGATGCTGGAGATCCGTGTCCAGCACGACTCCCAGCCGCGTCACGCGCTCAACGACATCATGCTGAACCAGGGCGTCATGACCCGCCTGGCGCGGTTGCGACTCTCGGTCGACGGGCACGTTGCCACCGAGTACCGCGCGGACGGCGTCGTCGTGTCGACGCCGGTCGGCTCCACCGCCTACTCGCTGTCGTTGGGAGGGCCCATCCTGGCCCAGGAGCTGCGAGCCATGGTCGTCACGCCCATCGCGCCGCACAGCCTCACCAACCGCCCCATCGTGCTCTCGGGCGGGAGCACGCTCGGTCTCGAGCTGCTCAGTCCCGTCGACGAGATGGCGCTCGTGATCGACGGTCAAGAGCGGGTCGATCTGCGCGCCGGCGAGCGGATCGATGTCACCGCCGCCGCCGATGCGCTCCACCTCGTGGCGAGCGAGCGCAGCGCGTTCGAGGTCCTGAGGTTGAAGCTCCGCTGGGGCGAGGGCCCCGCCCTCGATCGGGCCGAGGAGGCACCCTGAACCGTGAGCGCGCACCTATCTCGAGCGGCTTCGCATGGGTCACGATGGCGCCATGACGGAGACGTTCCCGGAGTTCTTCCGGCGGCACGACGAACGGCCCGACGCGCTCTTCTACGAGACGCCGCGCGAGGGCTCCCACATCGACGACCAGGCCCGCGCAGCCGCTCGCGGCTGGTACCGAGCCCTGATGCCGCCAGGCGCCCACGTGCTCGACCTGCTCGCCGGCATCGAGTCGCATCTTCCCGAGCACGTGGACCACGTCGTTGGACTGGGCCTGAACGCGGAGGAGCTGCGCCGCAACCCACGTGTGGACGAGGCCGTGATCCACGACGTCAACGCCGAGCCGACGCTGCCCTTCGGCGACGCGCGTTTCGACGGCGCGGTGTGCACCGTGTCGGTCCAGTACCTCACCCGCCCCGTCGAGTTGTTCGGCGAGGTCGCGCGTGTCCTCAAGCCGGATGCACCCTTCGCGGTCGCCTTCTCGACCCGCATGTTCCCGACCAAGGCGGTGCTGGCGTGGCGCGCCTCGGACGATGCGGCGCACCACCGGCTGGTGCGCTGCTACCTCAACGAGGCGGCACGGTTCGGCACGGCCGAGGTCCTGCGCCACGTCCCGGACGAGGGCGACCCGCTGTACGCCCTGGTGGTGCGCAGGACGGCCGAACGCTGAGGCGTGGACGGCGTCCGTGAGGGGCGCCGGGCGGTGGGTGTTCGTCTCCAACGGGCACGGTGAGGACCACGTCGGTGCAACGCTCGCCGGCGCGGTGCGCTCGCGCCGCCCGGGTCTGGACCTCGCGGCGCTGCCGTTGGTGGGGATGGGCGCGGCGTACGCGGCGGCAGGCGTCGACGTGCTCGACCCGCGGGCGCGGTTGCCCTCCGGGGGGCTGACGATGCACGCACCGAGCCTCTTGTGGTCCGACCTGCGAGCGGGCCTGCTGCGGCTCACGCTGGCACAGTGCAGGGCGCTGCGCCGCGTCGACGCGGCGCACGTCGTCGTCGTCGGCGACATGTACGCGCACGCGCTCGCGAGCCTGGTCGACGCCCCGCGCAGCGTGGTGCAGACGCTCGTGTCGGTGCACATGCAGGTGCCAAGGCGCGTCTCGCTCGGCCCGCGACGGTTCATGGAGGGGATCCACGCGTTCGAGCGGCGCCTGATGCGCGGCCGCGTGGTGGCCGTGTACCCGCGAGACGCCGACACCGCCGCCTGGCTCCGTGCTCGCGGTGTCGCGCACGCCCGCTGGCTGGGCAACCCGATGATGGACGGCGTGCATGCTGGGCGGCCGCTCGCTGGGTTGACCGCCGCGCGCGTGGTCGCTCTGTTGCCGGGGTCGCGCGAGCACGCCTTCGCGAGCGTCACGCGCATGCTCGACGCCCTCACGGCGTGCGGCCCCGTCGTCGGTCTGGTGGCCTGGACGCACGCTCGGCTGCCGCCACCCCCGCCCGGGTGGGTGCGTGTGGAGCGCACCGAACGCGGCCTGCTGGCCGCCTGGCGGCACGGCGACGCCGAGGTGTGGTGGCTCGCGGAGCGCTTCGCCGACGTGCTCGCCAGCGCGCACGTCGCTCTGGGCACGACGGGGACGGCGCAGGAGCAAGCCGCGGGGCTCGCGCTGCCGGTGGTGACGTTCGCGCAGCCGCCGCTCCACGGCCACGCTTTCGTCGCCAATCAGCTGCGCCTGCTCGGCCCCGCGCTGCGGGTCGTGGCTGCGGAAGCGGGGGCGATCGCGAGCGCCGTCTGCGCTGCGCTCGAGCCCGGCCCACACCGTCGGGACGCCGAGCGCGAAGGCCCGGCACGCATGGGTCCCCCCGGCGCGGCCGCGCGCATCGCCGACGACCTGCTCGAGACGGTGGGCGCCCCCGGCAGTGCCGGTGCTGCCGGCGCGCACCCGGGCTCGGCGCGACGGCGCGCC
>SLSM01000349.1 GCA_007130445.1 Trueperaceae bacterium
GCCGGAGGCGTCGAGCTGGCCTTGGACGACCGAGTCGACGAGCGCCCGCACCGACCCGGTGGTCAGCTCCTCGTCCGCGGCCTGGGCCGCCTGCGCGAGCGTGACGAGCGTCAGGAAGGCGATCAAGAGGTTGCGGTGCATTCGTCTCATGCCCATTCCTTCCTCGTGGCCCCCGACCCGGCGCGGTTGCCCGGAGCGTCGTCCTCCATCAGGATAGGGCGGCGCATCACGTGTTGGTGGGGACCTCTGGCCCCGGACCGCGCGGTGCGTCGACCCATCGAGGCGGCGCGCCGGGTGCACTGGCGGTGCGGATGCATCGGCGCCAGCGCGTCGGACAGCGCTCTGCCAGCTTCCGAAGCCGGGCATGCACGATCGCCGCGCTCACACCCGCCGCGCCGATGCCTCTCCAGGCGTCCGCGCACCGGCGGGAATCGTGTGCCCGTCGGCACGCATCGCCATCCACGCGGCGCCCGTGGCAGCGTCGGCCACCGGGTCGCGCCATGCCAGGGACCGCGACGGGAGTCGAGCGGCCACCGCGGCGCGGCACGCCTCGCGGGCGCGCTCGGAGCCGGACCACACGCCGCCTGCGCCCGCCACCGGCAGTGGGTCGAGGTCGGCGACGGCGGCGCTCGCCCGTATGACGTGGTGGGCGAGCTCGAGGCCGGCGCGCTCGAGGACCTCGATCGCGGCTGCGTCCCCGAGGCGTGCGACGCGGTCGACCACCTGGGCGAAGCCGGCGATGTCGTTCAGGTGCCGCGAGGTCTCGTAGAGCCACGCGGTCACGCTGCGGACCGTGGCCGCGTCGTGCGACCCCGACGCCGCGTCGATGCGCGCGTACGCGAGCAGCGCCTCCCACAGGCCCGTGGGCGGGCCGCGTCCGTCGACGCCCTGGAGCGCCGTGCGGACGCCTTCGGTTCCGATCCAGGCAGCGCTGCCTTCGTCGCCGAAGCGGTGACCCCAGCCGCCGACGCGCGTGCGCACGTCGCGGGCATCGACGGCGAGTGCGATCGAGCCGGTGCCGGCGGTCACGAGCACGCCCGGGGCGCCGGCGAACGCTCCGACGTGCGCGGCCATCACGTCGCTGTCGACGAGCGCGAGTTCGGCGTCGACGACGTCGCCGACGAACGCCCGCGCATCGGCCTCGGCCCCAGGCTCCTCGAGGCCCGACCAGCCGATCGCGATGGCCCGGACACGCACCGTGGGCGTGGGCGCGTCGCCGCCAGTGGTCGACGCCTCGGAGAGCGCCGCGACGATCGCCTCACGGACCGACGCCCGCACGGCGCCGGGCGGCGTGGTGCGGTGGTTGGCGGCGCCGGCGGTGCCGCGCCCGATCACGGCGCCGGACCCGTCGATCAACGCGGAGCGCGTGAAGGTCCCGCCAGCGTCGACGCCGAGGTAGAGCGGCGCGTCGACGTCGATCATCGCAGTGGCGGGATCCGTGCCGACCAGGCGGCCAGGTCGACCTGCTGGGCGTCGTCGACGTTCGCGCTGCGCAGCACCTGCGGTTCGATGCCGCGCTCGAGCATCCAGGCGATCGCGCCGACCACGACGGCTTCGAGCAGGGCGGCGCCGACGATCGTCGACAGCGGCCCGACCGGGACGTTCGACCCCTCCAGCGTCAAGGCGGCGTCGCCGGGCGGGACGCCCGTGTCGAGGACGAGGTCGGCGACCTCGAACAGGCGGCGACCGCTGTCGTGGCGCGACGCGACGGAGCGCGCGTGCGGCAGCGACGTGAGCGCGACGACGCGGGCGCCGAGCCTCCGACCGACGATCGCCGCCTCGACCGGGTAGGCGTTGCGACCCGAGTTCGATGCGACGACGAGCACGTCGCCCGCCCCGATCCCGGCGGCCTCGATGCGGACCTCCGCGACGCCGTGGAGCCGCTCGATCCGGCTGCTCGACACGGCCGCGTCGTGCAGCATCAGGGCGGGGTCGAGGATCGGCAGGACGGCCACCAGGCCGCCGGCGCGGTAGAAGATCTCCTCGGCCAGCATGTGCGAGTGACCGCTGCCGGTGACCGCCAGCAGGTGGCCACCAGCGACGGCCTCGCCCACCCAGGTGGCGGCTGTCGTGATCGCCTCGCCCTGGCTGGAGCGGGCGCGGTCGAGCGCTTCGAGCGCGGCGCGCAGATAGCGCTCCGCGGCGGCGCCGGCCGCGCTGCGCGACGCGGCGCCCGCCGATGCAGCGCTCACGGCAGCCTCCGGGCCATGAGGACGACCCCGTCGTCGGGCACGGCTGCGTCCACGACGTCGAAGCCGAGCGCCCGGTAGAAGCCCTGGGCGCGCTCGTTGCGGGGGCTGACGCCGAGATGCACGCCGTGCGCGTCGCGCATGACGAGGGCATCGAACAGGGCGTGCATCATGCGGCGCCCGGAGCCCTGCCCCTGCGCGCGCGAGAGCAGGTCGATGTGGAGGTGGGCCGGGAAGGCCTCGAGATCGCGCGGGACCGTGAGGCTCGGCGCATGCAACTCGGCGAGGAGCCGCTCGTCCTCGTCGGCGGGGGCGGTCGGCGCCGGCCCCAGGCGCGTCAGGAGCGGTGGCAGCCAGGTCTTCGTGAAGCGCTCGTAGAAGTCGGTCGTGTCGGCGGCGCCGAGGACGTAGCCACAGGGGCCCAGGTCGTCCTCGAGCGTGAACGCCAGGCCGGGCTCGAGGTCGAGGTAGGGACCGACGTAGCGGTGGCCGAGGAGCGTCGGGTCGCGGAAGAGTTGGCTCGCGTCGTCGCCGTCGCGACCCGTGGCGAGGGCGACGGCGTAGAGCGCGTCGCGGTCCGAGGGCTGGTACGGGCGGATCCGAGCGTCGGTGCGCTTGGCGCGATCGGTGGTGTCGCTCATCGAGAGTCCTTCGCGGTCGGGACCGCCACGCGGCCGTCGCGGTCGAGTGGGAGCAGCGCTTGCACGTCGGCGGCGAAGCCGCGCCGGTACGTGTTCGCGAGGTGGTCGGGGCGGCCGAAGCGCTGCGGTGCCCCGCCTCCGGCGCGATGATCGAGGTACTCCGCCAACGCCCGGCTCTCGGTGCGGGCCTCCCACACGACGCCGTACAGCGCGTAGAGGAGATCGCGGTCGGTGAGTTCGGTCAGGCGCTCGAGGAGGCGCTCGACGTCGTGGGCGTGCGAGCGCACGCGGCCGAGGCGGGGGTCGGAGGCGTCGGGTGGAGCGTCGATGACGTCGCGCGCGTCGTCGAGGAGCGCCTCGACCAGCGGTCCGCTCGACCACGGCAGGTAGCAGTGCTCGGCGAGCAGGCGCAGCTCCGCCTCCGTCAACTCGTCGCCACCATCGACAGCGAAGGCCGGTCGCCATGCCTCCAGCGCGCGCTCCCAGGCACGTGCCGGGTCGTAACCGACAGGGTCGGCCAGGTACGCGGCCAGCGTGGCGAAGGCGACGTCGTTGACCTCGAACGGCGTGTTCGGGTTGGTGAGGAAGCCCGCGGTCGCGTCCACGAGATCCGCCGAGCGCCCCGCCACCGGTCCGAGGTAGAGGCGCCGCAGGTCGTAGTCGTTCGCGTGGAGGTTGTCCCAGATCACAGGCCTGCGGCCGAGCACGTCGGCGACGTCCGCGACGCTCGCGGCGTCGATGCGCTCGCTGACGATCTCGTCGCCGGTCCAGCAGACGTCGACGTCGGGCCCGAGGCGCTCGCCGAGCGTACGGAGGTAGCCCCAGGCGTCGCCTGAAGCGTCCGCCATGCGTCGGCAGTAGTCGGTGGGGCAGACGATGCGGCGGCCGTCCGGGACGCGCGAGCGGAGGTGGTCGAAGAGGCGCTCGGACAGGTGCGCCTGTGCCTGGGCCAGCCTGCCGAAGCGAGCGCGGCTGGCGTCGTCGAGGCGGTGGGGGACGTCGTCGAAGAGGAGCAGCACGTCGCGCGCGCCCAGGTCGACGAGCTGGTCGACCTTGGTGACCAAGCGCTCGACCTCGGCGTCCTCGGCGTAGCGCACGTCGAGGCACGGCGCGATCGCGTAGCCGAAGCGGACGCCGTGGGCCGCGCAGCCGGCGACCAGCGCGGCGAGCGCGGCGAGTTCGAGGTCGTCGTACGGCTCGCGCCAACGCGCGCGCAGTTTGATGTCGTCCTTGGGAGCGTAGACGTAGCTCGTGAAGCCCCATGCGGCGAGTCGTGGGAAGAGCGCGAGGCGCTGGTCGTGGCGCCAGGGACGGCCGTAGAAGCCTTCGATCACGCCGCTGAGGTACGCCGGTCGGGTCACGGGTCAGGGCTCCTCTCGGTTCAGTCGAGCGCGCCGGTGGTGAGGCCGGCGATCACGTGGCGTTGGAACACGAAGTACACGACGAGGATCGGGACGGTGGTGATCGACAGGGCGGCGAAGACCAGGCGGTAGTCGACGAGGTAGTACCCGGAGAAGGCGAGGAGCCCCGCGGGGAGCGTCCGAAGGTGCTCGCTCTGGATGAAGAGCATCGCGAACAGCAGCTCGTTCCAGAGGTTGACCAGGTTGAGGATCACGACCGTCGCCAGGGCGGGCCGCACGAGGGGGAACATGACGAAGGCGTAGGTCTGGAAGAGGTTCGCGCCGTCGATGCGGGCGGCGTCCTCGAGCTCGCGCTCGAGCGTGAGGTAGTACGAGCGCAGCAGATAGATGGTGAGCGCCAGCGGCCAGCTGGTGTAGGGGAGGATGAGCGCCCAGTAGCTGTTGAGGAGCTGGAGGTCGCGCAGCAGGAAGAAGAGCGGGATGATGACGACCTGCGCCGGGAGCAGCAGGCCGATCAGCAAGAGATAGAAGAGCGCGTCGCGGCCGCGGAAGCGCAACCGCGCGAAGGCGTACGCGGCCAGGCTCGCGATCATGACGAGGGCGGTCACCGACACGCCCGTGACGAGCAGCGAGTTGAGGTACAAGCGCCCGAGGTTGCCGAGCTGCCAGGCCTCGGCGAAGTGACTCCAGCGCCAGACGGCGGGGAGCGCCAGCGGCGCAGCGGTGATCTCCTGGTTGGTCTTGAAACCCGAATAGAGCATCCACACGAGCGGGAAGCCCATGCCGACCACCACGGTGGCCGCGACCCAGTAGTGCAGCACGGTCCCGAGCGATGGGCCACGACGGCGTGGGAGCGCGGCGCTAGTACTCAACCGCGTGCCTCCGCCTCGTGGCCAGGAGGTAGACGAGCGAGACGACGCCGACCACCAGCGTCATCACCACCGTGAGCGCGGCGCCGTAGCCCATGTTGTGGCGGTCGAAGGCCTGCTTCACGATCCAGGTGGTGGGGATCTCGGTCGCGTTGAACGGCCCGCCGTTGGTCATGGTGAAGAACAGGTCGAACGCCGCGAAGCCGCCGGTGACGCACAGCAGGACCGCGACGATCGTCGTCTCGCGCAGCAGCGGCAGGGTGACGTGCGTGAAGCGCTGCAGTGGCGTCGCGCCGTCGAGC
>SLSM01000404.1 GCA_007130445.1 Trueperaceae bacterium
CGTGCGGCCGCGTGTACCGCTGCACCGTCATGACGTTCCCCTGACACGCTCGCGTGCAGTAGGCTGGCGCGGTCCACACCCGGACCCGGTCCCAACCGGACCGACAAGAGCGTCACACCGACGGGATGGACGTTCACAAGGAGGTACCCGTGACCGACCGAGTGCCCAGCATCGCGCCGAGTGGCGCGCCCAGGACCGCCCCATCGCACCGCATGCGCCGCCTCGCGCCGCTCGCGCTCCTGCTCGCCGTCGCCCTCGGACTCGGTGCGACCACGCTGGCCCAGGGCCCGCTGCTCGTCTACTCGATCATCCAGGAGCAGGACGCGGCCGCGATCACGACGGCCTTCACCGCCGCGACCGGCATCGAGGTGCAGACGATCCGCGCTTCTGGCGGCGAGATCGTGGCCCGCGTGATCGCCGAGGGCAACGCACCGCGCGCCGACGTGGTGCTCGGCGGTGCCAGCAACCTGCACATCGCGATGACGAATGCAGGCGTGCTCGATCCGTACTACAGCGACGCGGCGCCCTACCTCGAGGGCAACCACCGCGATCCGGACGGCTACTGGACCGGCTTCTACCTCACCGCGCTCGGCATCGGCATCAACGAGGCGCGCTACCGCCAGGCCTACGGCGACAAGCCGCTGCCGGTCACCTGGGAAGACCTCCTCGATCCAGACTTCGCCGGCGAGATCGTGATGACCGACCCGATCGCCTCGTCGACCGCCTACCTGTTCCTGCAGACGCAACTGCAGCGGCTCGGTTGGGACGACGGCTGGGCGTACCTCGAGGCGCTCGCTCCGCGTGTCGGCCAGTTCCCCACCTCCGGGTCGGCGCCGCCGCGCATGGTCGGCACGGGGGAGTACATCCTCGGCGTCGCCTTCGTCCACTCGCTCAGCTCCACGATCGTGCAGGGCTTCCCGGTCACGCTGGTGGTCCCGCCCGGCACCGGCGGCGAGGCCGGCGCGGTGTCGATCATCGCGGGCGCGCCGAACCCGGACCTGGCGCGCCAGTTCGTCGACTTCGTGATGGGCGTCGACGCGCAGCAGGCCTTCACCGACATCGCGCTCACGACGCCGCTCAACCCGGACGTCGCGCTGCCCGAGGCGGCGATCGCGCGCGCCTCGATCGACATGATCGACTTCGACGCCGACCTCGCGGGCTCGCAGCGTGAAGAGACGCTGCGCCGCTGGGAGAGCACGCTCGATTGATCCCGCCCCAGGCCCCGGTCGGCTCCGTTCCGCGGCCCGCCCGACAGGGTGGGCCGCGCTACCGCGGCCTCGTCGCCGAGGTCGTCGCGCTGGTGCGTCTGTGGCGCCGCGACGTGGTGCTGGCGATCACGCTGACGCTGGTCGTGCTCGCACTGGGCGTGTTCGTGGTGTACCCGCTGGCGATGGCGATCGTCACGCCGCGCGGCGAGGACTGGTTGCGCGCCGTCACGACCGCCCGCTGGCGCGTCACGATGGGCAACACGCTGATGATGGCGGCGCTCTCGACCGTCTCGTCGGTGCTCGTCGGCTTCGTCTACGCGTACGCGATCACGCGCGCGCGCGTGCCGTGGGCGCGCTTCTTCACGTTGGTGCCGCTGCTGCCGCTCATCACGCCACCGTTCGTGTCGGGGCTGTCGTTCATCCTGCTCTTCGGTCGCCGCGGCATCGTGACGTACGAGCTGCTGGGCCTGAACACGAACATCTACGGCTGGCACGGCCTGTGGTTGGCGCAGACGGTGTCGTTCTTCCCGATCGCGTTCCTGGCCATCGCGGGTGTGTTGCGCTCGATCAACCCGAACCTGGAACGCGCTAGCGAGAGCATGGGCGCGAGCGCCTGGACGACCTTCCGGCGCGTGCTGCTGCCGCTCGCGAGCCCCGGCATCGGCGCCGCGGCACTGCTCGTGGCGATCGCGGTGCTGGGCGACTTCGGCAACCCCATGCTGATCGCGGGACGCTTCCGAGTGCTGGCCACCGAGGCGTACCTGCAGATCTCCGGTTGGGCCGACATGCGCATGGGCGCCGCGCTCGGCCTGGCGCTGCTGGTTCCGGCGATCGTGTTCTTCTTCCTGCAACGCCACCTGCAGGGCTCGTCCGTGGGGCGCTACGTCACCGTGGGGGGCCGTGGCTCGCGGCTCGAGGCGGCACCGTTGTCGCCGTGGGTGCGCTGGTCGCTGTTCGCCTTCTGCCTCGCGATCGCGCTCTTCATGGGCGCCAAGTACGCGGTGATCGTGCTGGGCGCGTTCACACCCGTCTGGGGCATCGACTACAGCTTCACGCTCGACAACCTCACGCACGTGTTGGTGCGCTCCGGCGAGCTGTGGAACAGCATCCGTTTCGCCGGCAGCGCCGCACTGGTGTGCGCGATCCTGGCGACCGTCAGCGCCTTCCTCGTCTACCGAGTGAAGGTTCCTTTCGGGCGTGCCCTCGATCTCGTCTCGCTGCTCCCTGCCGCGATCCCGGGCACGCTGCTCGGCATCGCCTACGTGCTCGCCTTCAACACGCCGCCGCTGCGGCTCACGGGCACCGGCACCATCATCGTGATCAGCATGGTGTTCTCCTACCTCCCCGTGGGATACCGCATCGCGGCGGCGACGCTGCAACAGCTGGCGCCGTCGATCGAGGAGAGCGCGGCCGACATGGGGGCGTCGAGCATGCGGACCTTCGTCGACGTGGTCCTGCCGCTCATCGGCACCTCGTTCTCCGCCGCGCTTGTGTACTGCTTCGTCAAGGCGATCGGTACGCTGTCGGCGGTGGTATTCCTGATCTCGCACGGGAACGTCGTCGCGTCGGCGTCGATCCTGAACCTCGCCGAGCAGGGGTACTGGGGTTGGGCCGCCGCCCTCGCGACCATGTTGATCACCGCCGCTCTGCTCGCGTTGGCCCTGGCGAAGCTCGTTCTCGGCCGCCGCTTCGCGTTCTTCGACGTCTGATCGGGCGCGAGAAAGGACCTCACGATCACAGCCACCGAAGCGTCACCGACCCCAACCGACCCGCACGTCGAGCTCCGCGGCGTGAGCAAGTCGTTCGGATCGACCCTCGCCGTCGACCGCCTCGATCTGGTGATCGAACGGGGCTCGTTCACGACCCTGCTCGGCCCGAGCGGCTGCGGCAAGACGACCACCTTGCGGATGCTCGCGGGCTTCTACGAGCCCGACGAGGGTGAGATCCTGATCGGCGGCGCGCGCCAGAACGAGGTGCCGCCGAACCGGCGCAACGTCTCGATCGTGTTCCAGGACTACGCCCTGTTCCCGCACATGACGGTGCTGCAGAACGTCAGCTACGGCCTCAAGCTGCGCCGCGTGGAGAGGGGCGAGCGCGAGCGCCGCGTGGCGCGGGTGCTCGAGTTCCTCGGCCTGGACGCGCTCGGGGCACGTCATCCGCACGAGCTCAGCGGTGGGCAGCAGCAGCGCGTGGCGCTCGGCCGTTCGATCGTGATGGAGCCGGCCGTGCTGCTGATGGACGAGCCGCTCTCGAACCTCGACGCCAAGCTCCGCATCCGCGTGCGCGCCGAGCTCAAGGAGATCCAGCGCGTGCTCGGCATCACCACCGTCTACGTGACGCACGACCAGGACGAGGCGCTGAGCCTCTCCGACATGGTCGCGGTCATGGCCGACGGCCAGCTGCAGCAGTTCAGCGACCCGTGGCTGCTCTACCATGCGCCCGTCAACCGTTTCGTGGCCGACTTCGTCGGCTACGCCAACGTGATCCCGGGCCGGGTGGAACACGCCGCCGACGGCGCGGCCGAGGTCGCGCTCGCGGCCCGCAGCGACGCTCCGCTGCGCTGCCTCGACCCGGCGGGCCGTGCACACGCCGGCCGCGACGTCGGCGTGATGGTCCGTCCCGAGTGGTTCACGGTCACCGGCGCCGCTGCAGAGCGCACTACGGTCGACGGCCTCACCTTCGAGGCCGAGGTCCGCGCCACCAGTTACCTGGGCGCCTTCGCGCGCGCCTGGGTCGACGTCGAGGGCCTCGCGGAACCGCTGGTGATCGAGGTGAACGTCACGCGTCGCGACCAGCTCGAGCGCGGTACGCACCTGCGGCTGCACGTGCCGCACGACCGTGCGGTGGTGGTGGACGGGGGCTGAGACCTCGGCCGCCCCGTCCTCAGGCTGACGCTCCCGAGCGCAGCAAGCGCACGTGCGCGTTCACCAGGCGCAGCGCGTCGACGTCACCCGGCACCTCTTCGAACAGCCGCGGGCTGCCGATCACGATGGCGCGTGCCTTGGCCCGCGACACGGCGACGTTGCAGCGGTGCAGGTCGAACAGGAAGCCGACCCCGCGCGGCGCGAGATCGAGGCTGGAGACGCCGAGCGCGTAGAGCACCACCGGCGCCTCCTGCCCCTGCAACCGGTCGACGGTGCCGACTCGCACACCACCGGGGAGCGCGCTCGCGAGGGCGTCGACGTGGCGGTTGAAGGGCGCGATCACCAGCACGTCGTCATGGCGCAGGTCGCGCGCGGCGCCGTGCTTGTCGACGAATCGCGCGCCGGGCCGTGTCAGGCGCAGCAGCACCTCGAGCGCGACCTCGACCTCCTCCGGCGCCACGCCGTCGCGGCCCTCGTGCTCGGCGGGCACGAAGGCGATGCCGGCGCCGTCGAAGCCGTCGGTGCCCTCGAGCCGCAGCGTTGCGTTCTCGGGCCGGGCCTGCAGCCGCGCCTCGTAGAACGAGCGCGACACGAAGCGCGTCACCTCGGGGTGCATGCGCCACGTCTCGCCCAGGAAGAGGCCGCGGCCGTCCGGGAGGGTCGGGTGGCCGGCGAGCAGGTGCTCGAGCGCCGAGACCTCGGCGCCGCCGGGGTGGGTGCCCTGGATCGGCTGCGTCAGTTGCTGGGGATCGCCCAGGAGCAGCAGGTTGCGGCCTGCGGTCGCGACGGAGAGCGCGGTTGCGAGGCTGAACTGGCCGGCCTCGTCGATCACGACCGTGTCGAACGCACCGCGGAAGCCGGGTCGCGTCCAGGCCCAGGCGGTGCCGCCGATCACGTGCAGGCGGCGGGACTCGAGGTCGGCCTCGAGGACGTCGTACGAGGCGTACGACGTCACGCCGTCGGGCACCTCGCTGCCACGGTGCCCGACGCGCACGTCGACGCCCGCCTCGTGCGCGGCCTCGACCACTGCGGCGAGCAGGTTGCCGATCGCCTTGTGCGACAGCGCGGTCACGGCCACGCGCTGTCCAGCCGCGACGAGCGCCAGGACCACGCGCGCGGCGGTGTAGGTCTTCCCCGCCCCGGGCGGGCCCTGCACCGGCAGGACGCCGCCTCGGAGCGCGAGCGCCAGGCGCGTCGCGGCCTCGAGTGGCGCCTCGTCGTCGCGGCGCTCCGCGTCGAAACCGCGCTCCGTGCGACCGACGATGC
>SLSM01000062.1 GCA_007130445.1 Trueperaceae bacterium
CCAGTGCGCCCCCCTCCTCGAGGAAGGTCGACTCGACCACGTAGCGCTGGTCGAAGCCGACGCCAGCGGCCTCCAGGGCGCGCCGGTAGCCGATCAGGCGGTCGCGCGCATCGGCGTAGGAGAGTGGTCCGGTGACGTGTCCGATGCGGCGGTGGCCATGGCGCAGCAGGTACTCCGTCGCCAATGCGCCACCGAGCTCGTTGTCCAAGACCACGCACGACGAGGCGATCTCGGCGACGCTACGGCCGAACACGACCACGGGCGCGCCGCCGCCCTGGACCAGCTCGATGAGCGCCTCGTCGTCGAGGGCGTCGGCCTGGACGACCAGGCCGTCGCAGCGGCGTTCGAGCAGGAAGTCCACGGAGGCGCGCTCTAACGCAGCGTCGGCATATCCGCTCGACACCATCAGGTGGATGCCTCTGGCGCGCACCACCTGTTCGACGCCCTGGATGAAGGCGCCGAAGTAAGGGCTCGAGATCTCGTTGACGGTGATGCCGACGCCCCCGGAGCGGTTGGTGGCGAGGCCGCGCGCGAAGGTGTTGGGCTTGAAGTCGAGCGTCGCGATCGCCTCGAGCACGCGTTCACGGGTCGGGGGCGCGACGTTGGTCGTGCCGTTGAGCACGCGCGAGACGGTGGCGGTCGAGACGCCGGCCAGCCGTGAGACTTCGCGGATCGTTGCCATGCCACCCTCCCCTCCTCTGCCGTCGACTGGCCAGCGGGGCCGTCGCGTCGCGTGATGTAACCGGTTTCATGGAATCGTAGCACCCACCCGCATCCGCGTCAACCACGTCCTCCGCTCGACGTGCGTAAAATACGTTCCACACGCCGTTCGTCAACCGATCGGCGGCCGTACCGAGCTCGCAAAGACGTGACGACCGTGTAACCGCGTACGCGGCGTACATCGAACCTGCGTCAGCCCGCCCGGTCGTGGCCAGGCCACGGCGCAGCGCGGCGCCGGTGAGACCGTGATCACTGCGCCGCCATGCGTGCAGATTCGTCTGCTGCGCACGACGCCTAGGTCAGCGCACCCTCTGCCAGCACCCGCGCGTGCCCGCCCACCCACACGGTGCCGGACCCGTCCACGTCGATGCGGACCCGGCCGTCGCGCTCGACACGACGGCCCTGCGTGGCGGTGAAGGGTGCGCGCACGCGGCCCGTCGCCAGCATCCACTGCGCCACGGACGCGTTGAGGCTGCCGGTGACGGGGTCCTCGATGAGGTTGCCGTGGTGATCGCTGAACAAGGCGCGGACTTCGAGGGCAGCGTCGCCCCCACCGGGGTACGGCCCCACCATCCCGACCTCGACGCGGGTAGGGTGGTGCCGAGCCGGCTCGATGTCGAGGACGGCCTGAGCCGTCTCGAGCAGCACCGCGATCCAGCCGGGGCCGTTGTCGGCCCAGGCCGCATCGACGATCGCCGACCGGGAGATGCGCAAGACGTCGGCGAGCTCGTCCAGCCGAGCCTCGTCGACGGGCCCACCGCGCAGCAGCGCCGGCGCGGCGAACGCCAGCGTGTCGCCGGCGACCCTCACCCGCACGAGGCCCGCGCCGCACTCTTGCACCACCACACCGTCGTCGCGCTTCGGGGTGCCGCCGGCATGCAGCCAGGCGCGGCAGGTGCCGAGCGTCGGGTGGCCGGCGAAGGGCATCTCGCGCTCCAGCGTGAAGATGCGCACGCGGTAATCGGCCTCCGGCGCCGTGGGCGGGAGGAGGAACGTCGTCTCGGACAGGTTCAACCAGCGCGTGATGCGCTGCATGTCGTCGGCATCGAGACCGCCGTCGACGTCGCCCTCAGCGGCGATCACCGCGACCGGGTTCCCCATGAAGGCCCGCTCGGAGAACACGTCGACGAGCGTGAAGCGTGGTGGCATGGTTCAGGCTCCTCTCGACGCGCGCTCCACGTACCCCTGACCTGCGTACCTCAGGTAGCCGGCCTCGAGGCGTCATCGCGGGTGACGACGCGTCGGTCCGCGTACGGGCGGAGGTTCGACACGAACTGCTCGAACACGGGCACGAGGTCGGGCATCGTGGGCCTCCTGATCACGGATGCGTACCATGGTGCCATGGGACACGCTCCGACGCCGGCTGCGATGCGACTCGAGCGCGGCACCTGCGGGCACGGCACAGGCCGCATGCACAGCGCCGTGACTGCCAGCCGGTGGCCGACATGACATCCGACGCGCTGCTGCGCACGACGGCCGAACTCGGCGTCATACCGCTCTTCTACGACCCCGACCTCGCACGCGCCCACACCACCGTCACCGCCCTCGCAGCCGGCGGAGCGACCATCATCGAGTACACCCTCCGCGGCCCCGGCGCCGAGCACGTGCTCGCGGCCCTGGTCGCAGACGCCCCCGAAGGCGTCACCATCGGCGCCGGCAGCGTCAACGACCTCGCCACCGCCAACCGAGCACTCGACGCCGGCGCCGCCTTCGTCGTAGGACCCAACGGCAACCACGACATCGCCGAACGCTGCCACCACGCCGGCATCGCCTACGTACCCGGCTGCCTCACCCCCAGCGAAGTCGTCACGGCCGGCACCTGGGGCTGCCCCCTCGTGAAGGTCTTCCCCGTCTCCGCCCTCGGCGGCCCCAGCTACGTGCGCGCACTGCGCGGACCGCTGCCCCAGGTGCGCCTGATGGCCACGGGCGGCGTCGGCCTCGACGACGTCGACGCCTACCTACGCGCAGGCGCGACCTGCGTCGGACTCGGCGGCGACCTCGTCAAACGCGAGTGGCTGCAACACGACGACGGCCGCCGCCTCAGCGCCGCCACCGCCGACGTGCTCGCTCGCGCACGCGCCGCCCGCGAAACGAGGGGATGACGAGCATGCGCATCGGGGTGATCACGTTCGTGTGGCGCTCTGCGTGAGCTCGGCGCTGCCGCCGGCCGGCCGTTCCACGGCCACACCTGCGAGCATGACCGCGGCGTGCCCGGCCGCTGCCTGGTCGCCTGGGCGAACGTCGCTCCCAGCTTGGAGAAAGCAACTCAGTTGACCTAAGAGCGCAGGTCACGATGGTCCCAGCCTGCAAGGAGGACCCTCGTGACCGACCCAGCCGACATGTGCGCGACCATCCTCGACAGCGTCCACGGTCAGCTCTCCATCGACGACGTCTGGACCGTCCAGGACGCGAGCGGCTTCACCTGGTGGCCCGGTGACGGCGTTCGCCAGCACGTCCGCGCCGAGGGCCCCGTCGACGTCGACCGCTGCGCTACCTGGTGGCTCAGCATCGAGACGCCGGTGTGGCGCGTCGTCGGCTCCGCAGGGATCGCCGCGCTTGAGTGCGCGATCGAGGCGCTTCGCGTCCGCGCGTTCGGTGCCGGCGTCGTCACCGACATCGAGGACGGCAGCGTGGCGCTCGTCTCGCGCAGCTACCTCATGCCCGAGACGGTCCCGGAGCGCTGCCTCCCCCTGGCGGGCCTCGTTGCTCTCCAGGCGCGCCTCGCGCTCGACGCCTGGGCCGATGCCGAGGCGCGCGTCGGCGACGCGGAACGCGCGTGGCGCGACGCACGACCCCACCCGATCGGCGGCGCGCGCATCGGCAGCGACGAGATCCTGACGCTCCCCGAGACCGCCATGCCGGCCATCGCACGTCGCCACGGGCCCGCCGGCCTGCTCGACATGTGGAGCCGGACCGACGACGCCCTCGCCACCGCCCTGGGGAGCGAGCCGCACAGCCAGCACGACACGCTGCTCACGTTCGGCGCCGATCTCGGACGGCTCCAGGCGAGCGTGCTGTGCGGCCTCATGCGAGGCGGCCTCGCCGGACCCAGCGTCGCCGTCACGGTCATCCTGGACGGCCGCTACGGACCACAAGACGGGCGCGCCCTGTGCGACGCGCTGCAGCGCCTCCGCCCTTGCGCCACCATCGCTCGCCTGGACGCTCGGCTCGTGGGTGCTCCGCGATCGGGTCGACGGTACCGATGGGCTCATGCCCGTCTACGGCGCCTTCTTGCCGATCGGCCTGTTCGAGCCGGCCTACGGCGGCGTGCTCGGTCACGCGATCGGGCGCTACCTGGGCGACCTTCGGAGCTACCTGCAGGCCACGTCCGACCTGCGCCGGTGACGGCACCGGGGCTTCGTGCAGTTCAACAACGAACGCACGTGCAGGCGCTCGGCCCCGGCGATCACGCGTCTGGCGCCTCAAGGGGCCTGCATGGTGATCCAGTCGTACCGTGCCAGACGCATTTCGGTGCAGCGTCATGCCATATGCCACTTTGCATTGGTATTGACAATCGCAACTGTAGGTGTGTATGGTGCGTTCATGCCCGCCACGTTCGACAGCCTCACCTCGCGCGACGCCGACTGGAATCTCGACGACTTCGTCGACGAGGTCAACGCGGTGCTGCCGGACGTGGTGCCGGACGCTGCGGCGAAGGGCAAGCTCGCCGTGAACGCGAGGCTGGTGCGTCACTACACCACCGAGGGCGTGCTCCCGCGCCCGCTGAAGGACGGCGTCGAGGCGCGCTACGACACCGACCACCTCGTGCGCGTGCTCACCCTGCGTCGGCTCCTGGCGGAGGGCTACCCGAGCACCGTCGCCGGCGCCTTCTTGCACGCGCACGACCGCGAGACCCTCGCGCGCTTCCTCCTGGGTGAGCTCCGACTCGGGCTCGACCTCGCGCCCGGCGGCCCCACCGCGACGCCGATGCGCTTCACCCACTTGCGGCCGAGCGCGCGCTCGCAGCTCGACGCCATGCGGCGCCGAGCCGGTCTGGCACCGCTCGAGGGGCGCCACGAGGAGCGCGGCGACGATCGCGACGACGACCAGCCAGCGATGTCCGCGCCGCCACCGCATGCGCTCCATCGACGCGCGCCCGCAGATCTGTTCGACGCCGCCGACGACGAGGTCCAGCACGACGTCTTCGAGTCGCGCGCCGAGCCGCTCCAGCCACATCGCCAGCAGAGCGCGACGGTCTTCACCCGGTACGACCTCCTCGACGGGCTCGAACTGCACGTCCGTGACGACTTCCAGGACCCCACCACCCCGGCGGCCTGGAACACCCTGCGCGACGCCGTCCTGGCGCGCCTCGAGCAGATCGCCCTCGAGCGCGTCACCAAGCGCTGAGCACCAGACGCAATCAACCACCGCGAGCACCTGCCGAGCCCATCACGCCCTCGCGCCGAGCGTCCGTCGGCCC
The DNA here is from genome assembly GCA_007130445.1 of Trueperaceae bacterium. Classification (GTDB taxonomy): domain Bacteria; phylum Deinococcota; class Deinococci; order Deinococcales; family Trueperaceae; genus CSSed10-48. The sequence continues at coordinate 5,141 of SLSM01000062.1, forward strand.
GTCCCTCCCATCGCCATACGCAGCGGCCAACCACCCCTCACCGGCTCCTGGAAGGAGACCCCCATGACCGATCTGCCCCTTCCCACCGTCAGCCTCACGCCCGAGCGCGGCGCCCTGCCGCGGGCCGGCGGCCGCGTCGACGCCCTCCTGCGCATCGAGGTCGGCGTGCCAGGCGTCGAACGC
>SLSM01000312.1 GCA_007130445.1 Trueperaceae bacterium
CAGGCGCCACGCCTCGATGCCGTCGCCCGCGAGCGGCACGTCGAGGTCGAGGTCGAGCGCCCAACCGTCGCGGGGGTCGGCGGCGAGTCGGCCGGCGCCGCCGCCGGCCGGGGCGCCCGCGAGCCAGGCGCCCACGGCGACCTCGAGGTCGCCTGCGCCGACCGCGTCGGCGCTGAGCCGAGCGTCGCCGGGCAGGCCCGAGACGGCTGCGCTGGCGGCGCCGCCGAAGCCGTCGCCACCGCGCCACGTGAGATCGCTCGTCAGGTCGAGGTCGATACCCGCCAGCGGCCGTTGCAGCGTCCCCACCAGGCGCGCGCCGCCACCGTCCCAGGCCAGCTCGAGCGTGTCGTCGATGCGAGCGCGCCATGCGCCGTGGTCGTCGTCGGGGGCGGCGATCGCGAGGCTGGCCTCGTCGTCGTGCCAGCGCGCTTGGCCGCGCAGGTGGAGCCCGGAGGCCGTGCCGGTCAGGTCCAGGGCGAACGCGGCGCCGCTCGCGGTCACCCGCAGCGGGAGCCCTTCGCTGGCGGCGTCCAGATCGGCGCTCACGTGCCAGGGTCCGGCCGCGACGCCGTCCGGAGCGTCGACGGTGAGCACCAAGCGCTCGTCGCGCCAGGCCGCTGCGACGTCGATGCCGTCCCAGCTGCCGTCGGCGGCAGCCGCGCCGGTGTCGCCGCTGAGTGCGAGGTCCGTCGGCCGGTCGAACAGCGCACCCGCCGCCGCCAGGCGCCAGACGCCGTTCGGGCCGTCCGGCGCGCGCTCGACGGTGCCCGCGAGGTCGCTGTCGGGTCCCGTCAGCGCGAAGGTGGCGGCGGTCGTGGCGGTGTCACCGTCGAGCGCCAGCCGCCACGGCCCGGTCGGCTCGGCGAGGTCCAGCGCCCATGCGTCCGCGCCGAGGCTGGCAGCGACCGTGACCTCGAACGCCCCCACTCGCAGGGTCCCGCCCGCGTCCAGGGACACCTCCACCGCGCCGTCCTCGAGCGCGAGGTGCGCGTCGCCGCTCAGCGCGCCGCCGAGCGGGAGGTCGAACGCGCTCGCCAGCGCGTCGACGTCGAGGTCGGCCAGGTCGGCGGAGGCGCGGACGCCGCCCGCGTCGTACGACACGTCGGCCGTCGCCCAGGGGGCTTCGCGCGGACCGAGGCCGATGCGCCCCGCGCCGGACGCCGTGTCGCCGCTCATGCTCGTCGCCAGCTCGAGCTCGCTGCCGTCGGCCAGGCGCCACACGCCTGAGGCGGCCAACGTGAACGCTCCCAGCCGGTCCGGATCCAGCACGAGGTCGGCGCGCAGCGCCGTCAAGGGCTCGAGCGCGGCGCTCGCCTCGGCGCCGAGCGGCCGCGCCAGCGTCGCCGGAGCGTCGCTCGCGAGCGCCACGCGCCAGCCGTCCTCGGCGATGCGCGCGTCGCCCTGCAGCAGCGCCCCGGAGAGGCGCGCGAGCGATGCGTCGCCGGCGTCGAGGACCAGCAGGTGCGGCGCTCCGGCCAGCCACAGCGCCTGCTCCCAGCGTCCGCTGACGCCGCCTGGGCCGAGCGACCAGGCGCCGCCGTCGCCACGCACCTGCCAGCCGTCCTCGCTGCGTAGCTCGGCGCGCACCACGGGCCAGGCGAGCGGTTCGACCGTCCCGGCCGCGAGCGTCAGGTCGACGCTGGCGGCGCCGTCCCAGCGCCCGTCGAACGCGAGCGCGACCACGTCGCCGAAGGCGCGCGCCGTACCTCGGAGCAGCAGCGCGTCGCCCACGCCGGTCACGTCGGCGGACGCGGCCACGTCCGCGCCGAGCGCCAGGTCGACGGCCAGCACCCCGGTCCAGGCGCCGGCGCTGCGACCGATCGAACCGCCCAAGCGTAGGTCGGCCTCCGGGTCGAGGCCCGGCAGCGTCAGCCAGGGGGTGGGGGAGAAGGCCTCGAGCGACGCGCTCCAGTCGGCTCCCGATCCGGCGGCCGCGAGGCCCGGTGCCCGCGCGCTCCAGCTGGCTGCGCCGTCGCTCAGCGAAGCCTCGACGCGCAACGCGTCGGCCGCGGGGGCGGGCGTCCAGAGCGCCGTCACGTCGGCGCCGCCCGCCGTCGCGCTCACGCTCCCCTGCCAGGCGAGGTCGCCGCCCGCTCGGACGGCGTCGCCGAGCAGCGCGCTCCAGTGGCTGGCGGGGGCGGCGCCGGACAGGCGGGCCTCGGCCAGCGTGCCGTCGACGCGCAGGAGCGTGGGACCGTCGACGCGCTCGAGCGCCAGCTCGAGCGGTCCGTCGGGCCGCTCCGACGACCACGCCAGCGCGCCGCGCAGGCGCGCCCACGGCGTCCGTCCGGCGTCGACGCGTTGATCGAGCTCGAGCACGGCGCTGACGCCGTCGTGCCACGAGACCTCGAGACGCGAGCCGCCGAGCACCAGGGTGGCCGCGGCCGCGGCCAGGTCGACGTCGGCGCGCCAGGCTCCGAGCGGGACCGTCAGCGGGCCGATGGCGAGGTCGGGCAGGGCGCCGGCTCCGGCGCCGCCGGCGGCGTCCAGACGCACCGGTCCCAGCGGCCCGAGCCCGGCCGTGAGCGCGAGGTCGGGCGTGAGGCGGCCGTCGAGCGTCCACGCCTCGCCGGCGGCCAGGGCTCGCAGCGACACCATCAGACCGAGGTCGTCCGCGGTGAGCACCGCCAGCGCGGGCACCGGGGCGTCGAGCGCCAGCGTCGCCTCGCCCCGGACCCCGTCCGCATCCGAGCCGAGCGCGCTCGTCAGTCGACCCACCCACTCGCCCTCGAGGCCGACCAGCGTGAGCAGGGGCGAGACGGGGACGTCGCCGTCGAGGCGCCAGGTCCCGGCCGCCGCCTCGAAGCGGAGCTCGTCGCCAGCGACGTCGACGCGGGCGCTCAGACCGTCGTCCGGATCGGTGGCGGCGTGGAGCCGCACGTCCGCGGCGGTCAGCGTCGCCGTGACGCGTCCGGACGCGTCGCTCACGGCGCTGAGGTGAGCCGGCACCGTCGGGGTGGTGACGGCGACGTCGGCGCTCCAGCCACCGTCGATGACCGCCCCGGCGGTGCCGTCGAGGGCGAGCTCGACCCCGGCCACGTCGAAGGCGAGCGCCATCAGCCGTGCCCGCCAGCCGTCGGCGTCGAACGCCAGCGACACGCGCCCGGCGTCGTCGGCGAGCGACCAACCGCCCTCCGCGGGCGCCAGGCGAAGGTCGAGGGCCGGCGTGACGAGCGCGACCGGACCGGTCCAGGTGAGTTCGGGCAGGCGCAGCCCGAGCGAACGCTCGCCGCCGATGCCGCCGCTCACGGCGACCTCGCCGAGGGCGCCGTCGAGCGTGGCGCCGCCGTCGGCGATGGCGAGGCGGACGGCGCCGCGCAGGTCGAGCACGCCCGCCCAGGGCCCCAGCCGAGGCCGTGCCGGCGCATCGCCGGCGACGGTGAGCGCGAGGCCTGGCGCCCCGATCGTGCCATCGACCTGCAGCGACACGGCGGGGGCCGGCCCCGACCACACGGCGTCAGGGAGGAGCAGTTGCAGGGCGCCGTCGAGCGGCGCGTCGCCGGCGAGGCGTGGCGCCACGAGCGCGCCGCGCAGCTCGACGCCGGCCAGTTCGGCGCTCTCCACGAACAGCGACGCCCCGTCGGCGTCGAGCGCCATGTCGGCGCTGAACGGGACGCCGTCGCCCAGCGCCAGGCTGCCGCTCAGCACGGCCGAGCCCGTCGACACGGCGCCGAAGCGCAGCGCGCCCGCGAGCGCGTCGATCGCCAGCGGACCCCAGGCGCCGCCCACCAGGCTGGCTTCGACGTCGGTGGTCGCGTCGGCGACGTCGACCTGGAGGTCGAGCTCGCCGCCGGCGAACGTGCCGCTGCCGCGGACGCTCAGGCGACCGTCGGCGTAACGCACGTCGGCGCCCAGCGCCTCGGCACGCACCCCGTAGACGCTGCCGTCGACGACGGCGTCGACCTCGAGGCGAGCGGTGGTCCAGCCCTCGACGCGGACGTCGGCCGTGACGCGGCCCTCGCTCGGCGGCGGCGACCCGGGGGCACCGAGCCCCCACAGCACGGGCGTCACCGACTCCAACGCCACGTCGGCGCGGCCGGTCGCGCTCCAGCGCGCGGCGCTCACGTCGACGACCCCCTGCGCCACGACGGTGCCGCCGGCCGCGCTGCCGCTGAGCTCGGTGTGGACGCGCGCCCCGTCCCAACGCACGGGCCCCGAGATGGCGTGGGCCACTGCGCCGAACGCCTCGAGTGCGCCGTCCTCGACGAAGCCGTCGGCCGTGACCAGGCCGTCGCCGATGCGCACCTCGCCGCGGACCGTACCGCCGGTCACGCCATCCCACCAGGCCCGCGCGAGGGTCGCGTCGGCCGCGACGATCTGCAGCACCACGTGCCCCGTGCGCGCGTCGGCGCGACCGATCAGGTCGGCGGTGCCGTCGGCGGTGCGCAGCGTGAGCGCCATCGCCAGGTCGTCGCCGTCGCCGCTGACGCCGATGTCGACGAGCTGCACGTCGGGCACCGTGAACGGCACGTCGGCGATGGCGACGTTGGCGCCAGCGAGCTCGACCTCGCGCCACAGCACTCGCGGCAGCGGCCAACCGCCCGCCGTCGGCTCCGTCGGCGCCCAGGCCGACAGGGCACGCTGGACGTCGACGTCGCCCGTCAGGTCGGTGAGGTGCACGCGCAGCGGCAGCTCGCCGGTCACGAGCGGTGGCAAGAACCAGCCGAGGCGCGCCTCGGTCGCACGCAGCTCCACACCCTCCGCGCGCAGGTCGAGGCCCTCGAGCGTGATGCCGCGCCACAGGTTCCCGCTGCTCCGCTCGACGCGCAGCGTCACGCCGGCCGCGTGCGCCGCGTCGACGAGCCGGGCGAGCACCGGCTCGCGCACGATCGGGTGGCCGGGAAGCAGCCCGATGAGCACCAGCAGGGCGAGCAGGAGCGCGAGGGTCAGGACGGTGCGGCGGGACATCAGGGGTGGGTCCGCAGGGACCGCCCGCCGGTCGACCGGACACGTCCCAGCCGACGTCGGAGGGTCGTCGTCACGCCTCGAGCGTAGCACCCGACCATGAGACGACGCGGTAGCATGCCGACCATGGATGGCTCCGAGCACTCCGCCCAGGTCGTGCGCCTGACGGCGATGGTCAAGGGACGGGTCCAGGCCGTCGGATATCGCGCGTTCCTGCAGCGCCACGCCCGCGACCTGGGCCTCGCAGGCCACGTCGAGAACCTGACGGACGGGCGCGTCGAGGTGCTGGCGGAAGGCCCGCGCGAGGCGCTCGACGCACTGCTGGTGCACATTCGGAACGGGCCGACCCATGCGCTCGTCGACGACGTCGAGGTGGTGTGGGGCGAGGCGGCGGGCGAACGTGGCTTCCACA
>SLSM01000180.1 GCA_007130445.1 Trueperaceae bacterium
GCCGTCAACCGCGCCACGCTGCCGGGTTGGGAGGACTTCCCGCTGGGGCAGGCGCTCGCGGAGCGCTGCGGGCTGCCGGTACGCGTGGTCAACGACGCCCACGCCGCCGCCTGGGGCGAAGCGCGCTTCGGTGCTGGCCGGGGGGCGACTGATGTCGCCTTCGTCACCGTGTCCACGGGCATCGGCGCCGGGGTCGTGGCCGGCGGCCGGCTGCTGCTCGGGGCCCGTGGGCTCGCGGGGCACCTCGGGTTCTGGCGGTGGCGCGCGCCGGCGGGCGAGGGGTTCGTCGCTCCGGTGGGCACCACCGGGCCACTCGTGCTCGAGCAGGTCGCATCCGGCACCGGCATCGCCCGCGCGGGCAGCGCCGCGTTCGGTGCCTCGCTGACCACCCGCGAGGTGTTCGCGCGTGCGGCGGGTGGCGACGCGCGGGCCGCTGCCGTACTGGACCAGGCGGTCGATGCGCTGGCCCGTGCGCTCGTCGACCTGCGCTGGCTGGTCGACCCAGAGAGGGTCGCCGTGGGAGGCAGCGTCGGCCTGGCGCCGGGCTACCTGGCGCGCTTGCGTGGGGCACTCGAGCGTCTCGAGCCCGACGCCCCGCTGACCGTGGTCGCCGCGGAACTCGGGCCCGACGCCGGGCTGCTCGGGGCGGCCGCGCTGCTCGGGTCGACCGAAGCCTAGGTCGCCACCCGGAGCGCGTGCTCCTGGGCCGCCACGAACCCGGGGTCGTGTGGCGGCGCGTCGAGCGTCCAGGCCAGGGGCGCGCCGCGTTCGAGCAGGCGGCGCTGGAACGCGCGTGTCCATGAGCGCGAGGCCCATACCTGGTGTGGGCTCTGGCCGTGGTCGAGGCAGAAGCCGGCGAGCGTGCCGGCCGCCTCGCCGATCGCCCATTCCACCGGCTGCAGGCGGGTGGCGCCGTTGACGACGTGGGTGGCGCCGATGTTCTTGCAGGCGGCCAACAGGTTGCGCGTGCGGCGGGGGATGAGGGCGCCGAGCGGCAGCTGGAACGGGTGCGTGGGGGCGTACAGCGAGACCTCCGGGTGGCCGACGCAGGGATGGAGGTCGATGGGGTACCAGCCGATCGCCACCGAGTTCGCCCACGAGCGGGCCGTGGCCCGAGCGTCGCGGGCGATGTCGTGTTCCACCACCCGCTCGAGCGCCACGATCCGCCGCGACTCGCGCACGTAGGGCGACTTGGCGAGGCCGTCGGGGGTGCCGAGCACCTCGCGAGCCAGCTGGAGCTCGGGGTAGCCGTGCATGGGCGCGTCGGGGCCGTCCTCGCCGGTGTCGCGCGGACACTGGGTCTGCAGCCAGTGCAGGAAGGCGAGCGAGAGCCGCCGCGCCTCGGCGAGCGCCCGCTGCCGCTCTTCGGGGTCCGCCAGCAGGCCGGCATCGCGATAGTCGTTGCCCGCCCAGTTGATCAGTGCGAGGTCGTGGGGGCGGGCGAGCAAGGCCGCGTCGACGATGCGTCGGTACGTCCAGAAGGGGAGCTCGCCGGCGGGGCCGGTCGCGAACATGCGGTGCCGACGACGGCCGCCGTCGAGCGCCAGGGTGAAGGGCTGGCTGCTGCGCAGGCGCTCGTAGCCCGGCGGTCGCGGGACGACGTGGCGCTCGCCGGGGCGATACGCGACCGCGAACGGCACGGTGAAGCTCTGCACCGCGCGCGGTTCGGCGGGTCCCGGTAGCGCACGCGGCTCGCCGGTGTCGCTCTGCGACTCGGCGCCGGTGACGAACGCGGTGCCCGTCAGCGGCAGCAGTTCGCCGGTGTCGGTCGCGTCGAGGACGTAGCGGGCCGCGACGTCGACGGGGTCGCCGGCGGGGCCGCGCAGGCGCACCGAGCGCACGACCTCCGCCGCGACCGTGGCAGCCACCGGCTCGTGGTGCAACAGGACGCGCAGTCGACCCGCATCACGGTGCGGCGCCAGCATCGCCTCAAGCACCGAGAGCGCCACCCGTGGCTCGAAGCACAGGCGGCTCACCCAGCCGTTGCCGGGGTTGAGGGGAGCGCCGTCGGGCATGCGTTCGGGCGCGCCATCCGTGGTGCGGTAGTGGCGCCGGACGCGCTCGCGGAACTCGACGTAGCGCGCGGTGCCGCCGAAGCGCTCGATGTGCTCGTGCTCGTCGAGCGGGGTGACGCCCTGGCTGGTCACCTGCCCGCCGATCCAGTCGCTCGCCTCCATGAGCACCACCGTGCGGCCTGCTTCGCAGGCGGCCAGCGCCGCCGCCACGCCGCCGAAGCTGCCGCCGACGACGGCGACGTCGCAGGTCAGGCGGTGCGCGGCCTTCATCGCTCGGGTCCGGCCACGTCACCGTCCTCGAACGCCAGCGGCTGCCACGTGCCCTCGGTCGCCGGCCCGGTCAGTACCCGCGCCCGCAGGGGCTGGGCGAGGTCTTCCGCCTCCGCCAGGACACCGCCCGTCCACCAGTCGCCCGGGTGGGGGAGGAGGGCGTCGGTGAAGGCGTGCTCGCCCTCGTCCGCATGCGCATCGGGGTGTGCAGGCGAGCGCAGCAAGCTGAGGCCCAGCTCGCTCGGTAGGGCGTGGTGGCCGTAGCGACCGTCGTTCAGGAGCGCCACGCCATATCCGGGCTCGTAGAGAACGGCGAAACGGTGGCCGGCGACCTCGAAGCGGGCGGCGTCCCAGGGGGTGTTCGTGTGCGTGGGCCGGCGCGCGACCGCCTCGGCCTCGACGGCGAGGCGCGGGCCTCGCAGCGGGAAGCGCTGATGGTAGGGGTCGAGGCCGAAGCGCTCGTGGCCATCGGGGTAGTGCAGCGTCGGGAGCGCCTCGCCGCCGAGGTCGAGGTCGAGGAGCGTCTCGGCCAGTGGCCAGCCGTCTGGCACGGACACCTCTGGGTGCGCGAGGCGGACGACGCCGCCGCGTCGGGGCCAGGGGTCGCCGAGGGCAAGGGGGGCACCCTCGCAGGGCCATCCGTCGAGGTCCGCCTGCGCGCGGTCGCGCCAGCCGGCGAGAGCGTCGGTGCGCACCCGCAGACGGTCGCTGCGTTGGGTGGGCGTGAGCGTCATGCGCGCGCCTCCTGACGGACCGTCAGTGGGAAGACGCCGGTGAAGAGCCGCGGCCAGGCGAGCCGAGCGGGACCCCAGTCGAGGCTCAGCCCACGGCCGGCGAAGTGGCGGCGCCACAGGTCCTCGGCGAGCGGCCGCACGTGGGCATCGACCAACGCCTCAGCCTCGGGCCAGCGGTCGCCGAGGTCGTAGGGGTCGGGGTCGCCGAGCGCGACGCGCACGCGCTCGCGCGCGAGTCCCTGGTAGAGAAAATCGTCGACCAGCCGGCCGAACAGCAGCTCTGCCCACGCGGCGCGGTCGACCGCCAGCGGCGCGAGGGCGCCCATCGCGATGGCGCTCCCGAGCGTGTTGCCGGCGGTGTTCCAGGCGGCGAAGCCGGCGAGGTCGGCGAGCGGGACACGGTCGCCGAGGAGCGTCATCAGGCGCCGCTCCGCGCCGTTGGGGTAGGCGACGTCGGCGACCGCGACGCGGCGGCCCGCGGCCAGGTCGCGCGCGACGGCGTCGACGAAGCCGGGCAGGTCGCGCGCGGACGTGTCGACGGTGACGTGGTCCGGCTGCGTGCGCGCCTGGGCGGTGGCAGGACCGTTGACGGCCAGGACCCAGTCCACTCCGTTCGTGGTGGATGCCGCGATCACGTCGGGCGCACCGGCGCTCGGCTCGGCGCGGCGGCTGCCGGCTGCGCGCAGGTGGGCATCGATCAGCGCGCCGAGTGGGCGGTCCTCGTACAGCGTGGTGGCGGCCTCACCGAGCCGTGCGCTGAGCCGCACGGCCACGACCGCCCGCGGCGCCAGCGCGCGGGCGAGCAGGGTGGCGGGCACCTCGTCGGCGCCTGGGTAGAGGTCGAAGCGGTCCCAGACGCCGAGCTCGTCCGCGCGGGCCGCGAGCCGGCGGCGGTCCACGGCCGCGAGCCCGTAGGCGGTGGTGTCGTCGAGGGTGAGGACCAGATGATCGAGCACGCCCGCGGCGAGCAGGTCCAGGGCGGCCAGGTGCAGCTGGTGGTTGCGCTCGCGCGTGGCCAGCCAGTCGGCGAGGACCTCGTTGGGCACCTCGGCCTCGGCCTCGCGCAGCCGCCGGGCGTGGGTCTCGTCGGGCCGGCGCGCGTGCCGATCGAAGGCCTCGCTGTAGGCGCGCAGGGCGGCACCGTGCAGGCCGTAGTAGCGCTTCTCCTCCAGCGGGTCGTCGTCGTGGGCGACGCGTACGATCACGCCGCCGGCGAGGATGCGCAGGCGCGGCCAGCGCGTGCGCAGCTCCCGCAGGACGCCCAGGGCCGTCAGCGCCGCGGCCGTGGGCGTGTCGACGCGGCGGGCTGGGATCAGGCCGCCCAGCGCGAGGGTCTCGAGCGAGACGATCGCGAGGTTCGCGGCGGGCGCCTCCGCGTGCAGCCAGTCGGCGAGGTCCGCGGTGTCGCCGGGCACGTTGAGGTGCGGCAGGGCCGCGGGCGGCGGCAGCAGGACGCGCCAACCGACCGCCTCGGCCAGCCGCCGGGGGAACTCGAGGGTGGGCGGGCGGACGTCCGGCGGGACCAGCAGCAGGGTGGGCACACGCTCCTCCGGGGGCTCGAGGGCAGGCTACCGGGCGCGCCGTGGAGTGGCAAGCGGCGTGTGCCCGTGGTCGGCGCGCGCCACGTGGCGCGCGCGAGCGGTGCACATCCGGTCCGTACCAACTGCGGCGAGTGGTAGACCATTCATAGACCACATCTTGACACGACGTCGACGCTGGTCTACGCTGTGGTCCATAACTGGTCTAACTCTCGAGCACCAGGTGAGGAGGTGATGGGCGCCCCGTCCGCGCAAGCGCATCCCGTCGCGACACCATCCTTGGATCCCGTCTTGGAGGACCCTGCATGAAGCACATGTGGAAGACCCTGCTCGCCCTGGCCGCCACGCTGGTCGTGGCCGCCGCCCTAGCACAGGCCGATCCGGCCGAACTGGCCGCGCGCCAGGCCGACGCCGGCAACCCCTTCTGGAACCCGACCGCCGCCAACCTCGCGGCCTGGAACGTCGTCGACGGCGTCGAGGAAGGCGCCACCGTCACTTGGTGGACGATGTCGCTGTCGCCCACCTTCAACCCCTACCTCGAGCAGATCATCGCCAACTTCGAGGCGACCTACCCCGGCATCACGGTGCGCTGGGAGGACGTTCCCTGGGACGGCCTGCAGGCGCGCGTGCGCAACAGCTTCAGCGCCGGCAACCCGCCGGACGTCGCCAACATCAGCTGGTCGTGGATCGCCGAGTTCGCCGGCGCCGGCCTGCTGCGCAGCA
>SLSM01000155.1 GCA_007130445.1 Trueperaceae bacterium
ATCGCCTCGACCTGCGCCTGCTCGGTGTCCAGTCCACCGAGGATGGCGGCGGCGTCGCCGGGCAGCGCGCGCATGGCGACGAAGACCAGCGACAGCACCACCACCATGGTGATCGTGACGCTGACGGTCTGCGTGAGCGCGAAACGGAGCATGGGACGATGGTCAGCCTACGACGCGCGGGGGCGGTCCGGGCTCCGATGCCCGAACCGCCCCCGCGAGGTGCGCGCTGCGCGCACCGACGTCAGCGCAGCGCGATGTCGCGAAGGTCGAAGGTGTCGAGCAGCGGCGTGATCCAGAAGCCGTCGACGTCGCTGCTGCGGGCGAAGGTGGTGAACGGGGTGCCGATGTAGATGAACGGTGCCTCGTCGTGCAGGCGCGCGAGCGCTTGGGCGTAGAGCGAGCGGCGCGTCTCGGCGTCGGTGATCACGCCGGCGCGCTCGATCCACCCGGCCACCTCCGCGTTGTCGTAGCCGCTGTAGGTGCGTTCAGGATCGCCGTACCCGTTCAAGCGGCCGCTGGCATCGAGCTTGCCGGTGTGACCGATGACGGTCGCATCGAAGTCGCGCGGGCCGCGGAACACCTCACCCAGCCACACGCCCCACTCGACGATGCGGATGTCCGCCGTGACGCCGACCTCGCGCAGGTAGTCCTGGATCATCTGGCCGGCGACGATATGAGACTCGTACGGCTGCGGCAACGCCAGGTCGATGGTCCAACCCTGCGGCACGCCGGCGGCGCGCAGCAGATCGCGGGCGCGCTCGGGGTCGTACGGGAAGGGCTCGATGAAGTCGGGGAGCCAGGGGCTGCCGGCCTCCATGAAGGTGCCGATCGTGAAGCCGCCGCCGTACGCGACCTCCATGATCGTCTCGGCGTCCACCGCGTAGTTCAGCGCGCGGCGCACGCGCGCGTCGTCCAGGTAGGGCCGCCGGTTGTTCAGCGCAGACACCAGCGCGAGGCCCGACGGCCCCTGCTCCAGCACGAAGCGGGCGTCGGCCTGGATCGCCGGCCAGTCGACGGCGGCGACGTCGACGGCGATGTGGAACTCGCCCGTCTGCAGCCCCTGCCACTGCACCGCGGCGTCGGCGACGAAACGGATGACCACCTCGTCGACCGCCGGCGCGCCCCGGTAGTAGTCGGGGTTGGCAGCGAGGCGCACGAAGCTGTCGCGCACCCACTCGCTGAACACGAACGGTCCCGTGCCCACGGGGCGGTTGCCGAAGTCGTGCCCGGCCTCGATCAGCGCCGCCGGCACGATCGCGCCCCAGCCGCTCGCGAGCGAGTCGAGGAGCGCCGGGGCCGGCTGCGCGAGCGTCAGTACCAGCGTGCGCTGGTCGGGGGTGTCGATCGACTCGATCATGGCGAACTCGTTCGCCTTGGGCGACCCCTCGGCCTGCAGGCGCCGGATGCTCGCGGCCGCATCGGCGGAGGTCAGCTCGCTGCCGTCGTGGAAGCGCACGCCCTCGCGCAGCACGAACGTGAGCGTGAGGCCGTCTGGCGTGAGTGTCCACGACTCGGCCAACGCGGGCACCACCACGCCGCTCCGGTCCGGCTCGACGAGCGTGTCGTAGAGCGACTTCGAGGTCTGGAAGGCCGACGTCGCCGACGTCACGTGTGGGTCGAGGGTGTCGGGCTGGGCGGCCGTCGCGACCGTCACCGAGCGGGCCGAGGCGGCGCCCCACGTGGTCGCGAGCACGGTGACCAGGACGAGGACGAGACTGCGAGCGGTTCGTGGCATACGGTCCCTCCGGCGGGTGGCGAGCGGATTGGCCCAAGCGTAGCCGAGGCCGCGACGGGGCGTGGTCGCGCGGCGAGGGCGCAGCGCGCTACGTAAGTGCCCGAGTGCGACGTTACCCGCCGCGCGTCACGCGTCGGTCAGCGCTCGGCGCGCTCAGGGTGGGCCGCGGACGCCGCGCGCCCGAGCGGCGCGACGGCCACCGCCGCCATGACGAGCAGGGCGAGGGCGGTCGCGAGGGCGAACGCGTCCGGTACGCCGGCCGTCACCAACGCGCCGAAGCCGACCGGTGCGGCCGCGCGCGCGGCGGTACCCACGAGCGTCATGCGGCCGGCGATCGTGCCGTAGGCGCGCGGTCCGAACGACTCCGCGACCAACGCGGCCCGCGCCGGGGTGATCGCCCCGAAGCCCGCGCCGTAGAGCACCACGAACGTCCACACCCCGAGCGCGCCGGGCAGCGTCAACAGCGCGATCAGGCCGAGCGCCTGCAGCACGAAGATCGCCGCCGTCACCAGACCCCGCGGCCACACGCTCCCGAGCGGCGTGAACACGAGCCGTCCCGGCAGCGCCACCAGGCCGATCGCTCCGACGGCGGCCGCGGCCTCGAGCGGGTCGAACCCGCGGCGGGTCAGGAGCGGCACCAGGTGCACGCCGAGCGCCACGATCACCGCCATCGATGCACTGAAGGCGAACGTCAGGCGCACGAACGCCCCGGTCGCGAAGGCCTCGGCAGCGCTCAGCGCAGCGGCGGGAGGACGCGTACGCGTGCGGTCGCGTGCGCTCGCCGTGGGCGCACCGCCGTCGACCAGCTGGCCCAGGTCGTCGGGTCGACGCCGCAGCACCAGAGCGTGCAACGGCGTCGTGACCACGAGTTGCACGCCCGCGAGCACGACCAGCGCGTCGCGCCAGCCCAGCGATGCCACCAGCAGCGCCGCGAGCGGCACGAAGACCACGCTGGCGAAGCCGGCGACGAACGTCAGCAGCGTCAGTGCGGCGCCGCGGCGCCGCTCGAACCACACGGCGATCAGAGCGAAGGCCGGCTCGTAGAGGACCAGCGCGCTGGCCGTGCCCAGGACCACCCACAGTGCGTAGTACGCCAACGGCGAGGCGACCTGCGACCACGCCACGAGCCCGGCCGTCGCCACCAGGGACCCGGCCGTCATGACACCGCGGGTGCCGTGCCGATCGACCCAGCGACCGACCAGCGGCGCCAGCAGCCCCGAGGTCACGAGGCCGACCGAGAAGCCGCCCGTGAGCGCTGCGGTGGACCAGCCTAGGTCGACACGCATCGGTTCGACGAACACCGTGAAGGCGTAGAACAGGATCCCGAAGGACACGGTCTCCGTCACGGCCAGTGCCAACACCATGCGCCAGCCATGGAAGCGGGTGACGGACGTCCTTTGCATCGCAGTATGCATGGTACGGGTACGGACGAAGAGCCGCGTCATGATGCCGTAAGCGCAGCGTCTCTACGCTACGCGCATGCCCACGTGGTCGAAGTACCTCGTATCCGTCGTCATCGCGGTGATGGCAGCTGCGGTCCACTTCGGCGTGGGTCCTCTCGGCACCCTGTCGCACGCGGCATCGGTCGCGGTCGTGATCGCCGCTGCTGCCGGCCTGGCGGGCGTGTGGGGTCTCGCCGGTGCCCTCGTCGTCGGGGTGATCGCAGCGGCACTGCTCTCCGGCGTGCACGCCGTCGACGTCGGGCAGGCGCTCCTCGCGGTGGACGCGAGCGTTCCGACGGCCGCCATCGCCGGCGCCGCGCTGCCGCTCTTCGTCGGCACCATCGTGACACTGCTGCGGCGGCAGCGCACGCGGCGCGCTGCCGCCGACCTGGCGCAGCTCGACCCACTGACCGGCCTGTTCAACCGCGTCGCGCTCGAGGCGCACTTGGCAGCGTGGATCGCGCGTGGACGCGAGACCGGCCAATCGACCAAGTTCGCCGTGCTCGTCATCGACCTCGACCGCTTCAAGGTCATCAACGACATGTACGGACACGACTTCGGCGACCTCGTGCTCACGGCCATCGCCCGGCTCTTGCGCGAACACGTGCGTGGCGACGATCTGGTGGCGCGCCTGGGCGGGGACGAGTTCGTGGTGGCCATGCCGGGCCTGCCCGACCGGTTCACGGCCGGGGCGGTCGCCCGCAAGTTCGTGGCGTTGCTCTCGGCCCCGATCTACGCGGGCGGCAAGACCCTCGCCGTCTCCGCGTCCATCGGGATCGCCGTCTACCCCTACGACGGTGAGGACGTCGCCACGCTCATGACGGGTGCCGACTCGGCGATGTACACCGTGAAGTCGAAGGGCAAGAACTCCTTCGTGTTCTCCGACCCGAAACTGCGCGAACGTCAGGTGAGACGGCTCGAGGTCGAACAGCGCCTCCGGATCGCCGTCGCCGACCACCGTCTCCGGGTCGCCTATCAACCGCAGATCGACCTATCGACCGGCAAGGTGGTCGCCTTCGAGGCGCTGCTGCGCTGGGAGGACTCTGAGCTCGGTACCGTCTCGCCCGGCGAGTTCGTGCCGATCGCCGAGGAGGCCGGCCTGATCGTGCCGATCGGTATCTGGTTGATCCGCGAGACCTGCTACGAGGCGCGTGCGTGGGACGAAGTCGGTGATTCCCAGGTCGGCATCGCGGTCAACGTCTCGTCCCTGCAGTTCCGCCAGAAGGACTTCGTCGAGCAGGTCGAGGCTGCGTTGCACGACAGCGGGCTGGCACCCGAACGGCTCGAGATCGAGGTCACGGAGGGCTTGCTGATCGACCAACTCGACGTCGCGATGCAGGCGCTCCGGCAGCTCCAGCGACTCGGCGTGCGCACCGCCCTCGACGACTTCGGGACCGGGTACTCCTCGCTGGCGTACCTGCAGCGTCTGCCGATCCACGCGCTCAAGATCGACCGCAGCTTCATATCGTGCCTCGCGCTCACCAGCGCCGGTCGCGCGGGCCTCGAAGTACCGCTCGTCGACGCGATCACGGCGATGGGTCGTACCCTTGGCAAGACGGTCGTAGCCGAGGGTGTCGAGACCGCCGAGCAGGCCCGCTACCTGCAACGCATCGGCGTGCACCACGCGCAGGGCTTCTACTTCGGCAAGCCTATGTCGTCCGTAGAGGCGCTGCACGTCGTGCAGCGTCAACGCCAAACGGAGCTGCACGCTGCTCTGGCCGCGGAGCGTCGCGCACCGGCCGCCTTGCCGGCGGGGCTGGCCGTCGAGAAGGTCATTCGCCTGTACGACTGACGGTCGCGTACGCACGTGTCGGGGACGTGCGCGCCGGTTGGTAGACTCGTGGTCGGCCGCGCGGCCACGAGCCGGTCTCCTCGAGTGTCGAGGCGGGCGCCGACCGCACGGTGCGGAAGGAGACCCTCGTGAGCAGCAACGCAGACGTCGGCCTGATCGGCCTCGCGGTGATGGGACAGAACCTCGTCCTCAACATGGTCGACAACGGCTTCACGGTGGCCGTGTACAACCGCACCACCGCCGTCACGGACGAGTTCGCTGCCGGCCGCGGAAACGTGCAGGGCGTGGTCGCCACGC
>SLSM01000029.1 GCA_007130445.1 Trueperaceae bacterium
CGGGGGCGACGCCCGCCTCGCGCTCGCCCTGGCGGCGGGCGTCGCGGCGGTGGCCGGCCACGCCTGGTCGCCGTATGTCGGGTTCAGGGGCGGGAAGGCGTTGGCGACCGCGTTCGGGGCCGCGCTCCCAGTGACGCCCTGGGGTGCCGCGGCGGCGCTCATCATGGTCGTGGCCCTGCTGCTCTTGTTGCGCCGCGAGCCGCCGGCGACGTTGATCACCCTCGGCGTCTACCCCGTGCTCACGTACCTGAGCACCATGCGCGCGACGCTCGACCAGGACCTGGCCTTCGCGGGTGCGACGGCTGCGCTCGTCGTCACGGTGCTCATAGGCCTGAAGCACCTCGCGCTGTCTCGGGCGAGGCGTCGCGCCGCCGCAGCGGACGGCCAGGCATCCGGTGGCGACGACCCGTCGGTCGACGACGACCGCGCGTCGTGAGCCGGGCCGTCGCGCCGCTTCGTCAGGTCCGCGCGTCGACACGCCGGAGCAGCGCGACGCCCTCGGGTCCGTCGTCATCGTGGTGGTGGCGGACCAGGTCGGCAACGCGTGGGTCACCACCGGCGGCGAGGATCATGGCCGCACCCCGCGCGGCGTGGTCACGATGACGGCGCCAGGCGGCCTCCACGACGCGCATGGGCACATACCGCGAGCCGTCCGTGGCCGGTGTGTAGACGTGGACGGCGATGCGCTCCCAGGCCCGGTAGGGGGCGTCCGCCTTGCCGACGTCGTGGAGCAGTGCGGCTCGGACGAGCGTCGCCTCGGCGTCCGGTGCCAGCGCCAAGAGCGCCCGCGCGACGCGGCAGGCGTGATCGCGGTCGCGCGCGTCCATGTGCAGGTAGAGGTCGTGCTCGACGCGCGGTAACCACGACGCCGCGAACGCGTCGTCCGGCCGCGCGAGGCCAGGCACGAACGCTCGGGCGGTTCGCAACGCCGCGTTCAGGTACCACGCTGCGGGCTTCACGATGCCGAGCATACCCGCGGCGGGCCCAGCAGTCGCGCACGGGCGAGCGCCGCCGAGGGGCCGTCCCGTACAATGGCGGGCGTGACCGTCGCCGTCCACACCCTGCGCCACTGGCTCGTCGCGTTCGCGCTCCTCGCCGCCACGCTCGTCGGCGCCGGCCATGCGCAAGAGGTGACGGCCCCCGACGTGCGCGCCTCCGCTCCCGAGGGCGCGGTGCTGCTGACCGGCGACGACCCCACCGCCGTCGCGGACGAAGCCGTGCAGGCGTGGTTGGAGCGCCCGGCGACGGCACTCGCCGACCTCCTGGGACGCGACGCCAGCGAGGTGTGCGCGCTGCTCCCGGACCTCGTGGCGGCGCCGCCACCGCCGGAGGGGACCCGCGTCAACCTGGACGACCGCCGCGAGATCGCGCACGACGATCCAGATACGCGCCGCTTCAGCTACAGCG
Source organism: Trueperaceae bacterium (assembly GCA_007130445.1). Taxonomy (GTDB): domain Bacteria; phylum Deinococcota; class Deinococci; order Deinococcales; family Trueperaceae; genus CSSed10-48. The sequence goes on from SLSM01000029.1 coordinate 1,408, forward strand.
CGGTGCGACCGGTCGACCGTCTCGACGTGGTGCAGGTCGACGTTCGGCGCGTCGGCGACGACGAGTGGGAGGCCGTGTCGGTCGGCTTCCGGATCGACACGGTGGATCGCGGTTGGCTCGGGTCGCCGATCAGCGGCGGCGTGTTCGCGGGCCTGTCGCTGCTCGTCCTGGTCCTGTTGCTCAGGCCCTCGCCGCTGCGGCGCGTCCTGGCCAGCGGCAGCGAGTACATCCGCGAGCACCGCCGCCTGGTGTTCGGCACGATGGTGCTCTTGTACGGCGCCTTCGCGCTCGGCGTGTGGAGCGGCGCGTCGCTGCCGCCGGCGTGCGACGACGCGGTCTTGGCGGTGCTCGGCCAGGCCCTCGGTCAGGTCGGCGCCACCGACGCACTGCTGTCGGGCGACCCGTTGCGCCTCGGGGTCACGATCTTCTACCAGAACTTCGGCGTGGTGACGTTGCTCCTGTTCTGGCTCGGGCTCCTGTTCGGCGTTCCGGCGTACATCCTCGCGTTCCCGCAGTTCTTCGCCAACGGCCTGCCGTTCGGCGTGCTGTACGACGTCACCGGCCCGGCGGCCCTGCTCGGTACGGTGCTGCTCATCGTCATCGAGCTCACCGCGTATTTCCTCGTCGTGGCCGGCGGCGGCATGCTGCTCGTGACCATCGTGCGCAAGGGCTTCGGCGCGTTCCCGTTGGCGCTCCGCAAGACCCTCGCGATGCTCACGATCGCGGGCGTCTTGCTGCTGGTCGGCGCGTGGTACGAGGTCGCGCTGATCCTGTTGGGTTGAGGCGGCACGCGGCCGCCGCGCATCACGGGGCGCGCAAGACGCGCGTCGCCGCGTGGGCCACGTCGAGCAGCGAGTCGGCGCCCGCGAAGGCGATCGCGTGCGGACCGAGGGCGAGCAGCGGCACGCGGGCGTACGTGTGCCGCGGGCTCGAGAGGTCCTCGAGGTTCCCGTGATCGCTGGTGATCAGGAGCGTCACGCCGTCGGCCAGGGCGTCGCGTAGGGCCTCCAGGAAGGCCTCCAGGCGCGCCACGAACGCGAGCGCCTCGCCCACATCCTGGCGGTGGCCGGCCCGATCGCCACTCCAGACGTCGAAGAAGGTGAACGCGTGGCCTGCCGCGAGCCGTGCCAACACCCCTGCCTGGGCCTCGGTCCCGAGCAGGCCGGGGCCGATCGGTACCTCCGGCGCGAACGCGGCGAGTCCGTGTCCATCGAGGTCGGCAGCCACGGCCTGGCCCCGTGCGAACGCGGCCATGTCCGCTATCGCGAGGCCGGCCTCCATGGCCGCAAGGATCGGCGCCGACGCGCGGACGCGACGCCGGCGTACGGCCACCTCGGCCACGGCGGCGGTGTCGGCTGCGGCGACCGCACCGATGGTCGGCTCGGCCAACGCATCGCTGTACGCGCGCGGGTAGGCGTTGGCGAGGACGGCGCCGCCCGTCGCCCGCGCCGTGTGGAACAGGCTGTCACGCCGGAGGAGCGCTCGCAGCGTCGGACCCGGCCAGGGTCCGTAGTGGCGCCCCATCGCAGTGGCCGCGTTGAGGCCCGTCAAGAGCGTCGTCTGGCCGGTCGCAGACTGCGGCAGGCCCGGTACGCCGAGGCGGGCGTCGAGCGACACCCTGACCCGCCCGGCCTCGGCGCGCGAACGCCATGCCTCGGCCGTCCAGTCGCTCCCCGCCAGCGCCCGCAGGCGGGGCCAGTGGCCGGCCAACGGATTGGTCGCGGCGTCGGAGGGGCCGAGCCCGACCCCGTCGAGGAACACGAAGAGGAGCCGCGCCACGCGCGGCGTCCCTAGACCCCGACGCCGAGGGCAGCCTTCACGCGGACGAGCGTCGCCGCCGCACGTTCCCGCGCCGCCGCGGCGCCACGCGCGAGGATCGCGTCGAGTTCGGCGGGGTCGCCCATCAACGCGTCGTAGCGCTCACGGATCGGCGTCACCGTCTCCGTGACCGCCTCGAGGACGGTCTTCTTGAGGTCGCCATAACCGCGCCCTGCGAACCGTGCTTCGATCGCGGGCATCGGCTCGGCGGTCAGCGCCTGCAGGATGCCCAGCAGGTTGCGCACGCCGGGGCTGGCGTGCTCGAGCCGGAACTCCCGGTCGGAGTCCGTCACGGCCGACATGATCGTCTTCTTCAACACGTTCGGGGGGTCGAGCAGGCCGATGCCGTGGCCGGGGCGCTCCGCCATGATGCTCTTGCTCATCTTGACGGTGGGGTCGTCCATGCCCATGACACGCGCTCCGGCCGTCGGGATGACGGCCTTGGGGAGCACGAAGGTGTCGCCGAACAAGCGGTTGAAGCGGGTCGCGATGTCGCGCGTCAGCTCGACGTGCTGGACCTGGTCCTCGCCGACGGGTACCTCGTCGGCGTCGTAGAGCAAGATGTCGGCGGCCTGCAGCACGGGGTACGTGAGCAGCCCGGTGCCGACGGACTCGCGCCCCTCGGACTTCGACTTGAACTGGGTCATCCGGTAGAGCCAGCCGAGCGGGGTTGTGCAGGTGAGCAGCCAGCTGCACTCGGCGTGCTCCGGCACGTGCGACTGCACGAACACCACGTTGCGTTCGGGGTCGAGCCCGCAGGCGAAGTAGAGGGCCGCCACCGCCCGCGAGCGATGGCGCAGCAGCCGCGGATCGACGGCCTCCGGGACCGTGAGCACGTGGAGGTCGACGACGCAGAACAGCGCATCCTGATCGTCTTGGCGCGCCACCCACTGCCGCAACGCGCCGAGGTAGTTCCCGAGATGCAGGGCGTCGGTGGGTTGCATGCCGGACAGCACGCGCGGTCGCGCCGGCGTGTCGGGGACGGGTACGGTCATGCCGGGGAGTCTACCGTGCAAGGGGTCGCAGGACGCGCAGGCTGGTGCCGTCGATGGCGACGTCACCGCCATCGCGCTCGCCACCCAGGAGGTCCTCGAAGCCGCTCGCGGGGAGACCGAGCGCGTTCGCGTCCACACGGGTCGCACCAGCACCGAGGTTCGCCACCACCAGCACGCGCTCGCTCCCGGACGAACGCCAGAACGCGAGGACCGAACTCGCGAGCCCCCCGACCACCTCGAGATCGCCGCCGCCGAGCGCCGGGGATGCGGAACGCAGAGCGATCAGGCGCTCGTACCAATGCAGCAGCGAGTCGGGGTCGGCGCGCTGCGCGGCGACGCTGATGGCCGGATCGGTCGTCGAGGGCGCCCGCCAGGGCGTGGCGACGCTGAAGCCACCGGACTCGTCTGCGTTCCAGCGCATCGGCGTGCGCTTGTCGGGATCGATCTCGCTCGGCCCGTTGGGCAGACCGATCTCCTCGCCGTAGTACAGGAACGGCGTGCCCGGGAGGGTCAGCAGCAGCGCGGCGGCCAACCGGATGCGGGCGTCGTCGCGTCGGAGCGGGCTGAGCGAGGTGGCGGGTCGGGTGTGGTCGTGGTTCGCGAGGAAGGTACCGCGCCACGCACCGGCCGGGTAGGCGTCTTCGTCTTGCTGGAGCTGCGCGCGCAGCCCGATGGCGCTGCGGCTCTGGACGGCCGCGAGCAACTCCCGCCACAACGGGTAGTTGAACGACATGTCCAGGGCCGCGTCGCGATGGTAGGCGGCGATGGCCGGTGTGGACGTCCACGTCTCGCCGACGATGAACGCTCCCGGGTGGCGCGCGCGCAGCGCGGCGTTGAAGTCACGCACCCAGGCGAGGTTCTCGGGTGCGTTGGCGATGACACCGTCCTCGCTCTCGATCACGTGCTGGATCGCGTCGACCCGGAAGCCGTCGACGCCGAGGTCGAGCCAGAAGGCGGCGGCGTCGAGCATCGCCTGCGTCACGGCGGGGTTGCGGTGGTTCAGGTCCGGCATACC
>SLSM01000165.1 GCA_007130445.1 Trueperaceae bacterium
CAGGTAGACCACGTCGACCGCGGCATCGGCCGCGAGGTGCTCGACGCCGCTACCGCCCGCATCGTCGTGATAGGCGACGCGGGCACCGAACTCACGGGCGAACGCGTCGGCGCGCTCGGCACCACGCGAACTCACGGCGTACAGTTCGGCGTCCTCGAGTTCGAGCACCTGGGCCGTCACGACGCGAGCGATGTGACCGGTCGAGACCACGCCCCACCGCAGCGTCTCGCCGGTGGCCCGCCGTGGGTCGGGGGCGCCTGGCGCGCTCGTGGATGGGCGGGCGACGAAGCGTATCGGCATGATCGATGATGGCATGGCCCAGAGGCGCGCCTCAGCTCGCGTCCGGCACGACGTAGACTCGATCGACCTGCAACCGAACGCGCACCCGGTCGCCCGGTCGGCGCAGCGCCGCGCCGCGCGGCGCGGGGTCTTCGACCGTCAACACGGTGTCGCCGTGCAGGGCGACCGTGTACGACGCCGCGGCGCCCAGGTACGCCACGCTGGCCACGGTCCCCTCGAAGCCGACGCCACCCACCGTGTCGGGCTCCTCCAGGTGGAGATGCTCGGGGCGTAGGACGAGCAGTCCGGCCTCGCCCTCGTAGACGTCGTGGGTGGTAGGGCGCGCGAGGCGCAGCTGCGTGCCGAGTGCATCGACCGTGACCTCGGCTGCAGCGACCGTGCGGATGGTCGCGGCGACGAAGTTGCTCACGCCGATGAAGTCCGCGACGAAGCGCGTCGCCGGACGCTCGTAGATGTCGTGCGGAGCGCCCTGCTGCTCGACGTGCCCGTCGCTCATCACCACCACGTGGTCCGAGAGGCTCATCGCCTCCTCCTGGTCGTGCGTCACGTAGACGGTGGTGATGCCGAGGGTCTGTTGCAGCGAGCGGATCTCGGCGCGCATGTGCACGCGCAGCTTGGCGTCGAGGTTGGAGAGCGGCTCGTCGAGCAGCAGGACCTCGGGCCGCGTCACCAGGGCGCGGGCGAACGCCACGCGCTGCTGTTGGCCGCCCGACAGCTGTCCCGAAGAGCGCTGCGCGAAGCCCTCGAGGCCGACCAACGCGAGGGCGTCTTGCACCCGCGGCGGGATCTCGGCACGCGGAACGCGGGTGGCTCGGAGCCCGAACGCGACGTTCTCGAAGACGGTCATGTGTGGGAAGAGCGCGTACGACTGGAACACGGTGCGGGTGGAGCGAGCGTGCGGCGGGACACCGTTGACCACCTTTGGTCCGATGCGGATGCTGCCCTCGTCGGGATCGTAGAAGCCGCCGATCATGCGCAAGGTGGTCGTCTTGCCGCACCCCGAAGGGCCGAGGAGCGTGGTGAGCATGCCGGCCTCGGCGGTGATCGTGACGTCGTCGACGGCGGCGGTCGTCCCGAAGCGCTTGGTGACGCGCTCGAGGACGACGCTCTGGGGATCGATGCGGAGTGTGTTGCTCATCATGCTCCAGGTGTCGGCGTCAACGCCGGAGGAGGTCGAGACCCTTGCCCGACAGGCGCCAGACGATCAGCAGCACGGCGAAGGTGCTGACGATCATGATCACCGAGAGGGCGGCGGCGACGCCAAGACGGCCGGCGTCGATGGCGTTGAACAGGTCGATGGAGAGGAGCCGCCAGCGCGGGCTCACGAGGAAGATCACCGCGGTGATGTCGGTCATCATGTTGATGAAGCCGAAGACGAACGCCCCGAGCACCGTCGCGCGCAGGAGTGGGAAGGTGACGCGTCTGAAGCTGTAGACGGGCTTGGCGCCGAGGTCGGCGGCGGCCTCCTCGATGACCGGGTCGATCTGCTTCAGGGCCGACGATCCGCTGCGGATCCCGAAGGGCATACGCCTGATGAAGTGGTTGAGGAAGATGATGCTCGCGGTGCCGGTGAGGACGATCCACGACCAGCGCCCACCGAACGCCACCGCGAAGCCGAGGCCCATGACGACGCCGGGGAGCGCGTACGGCAGCATGGCGGTGAAGTCGAGCACCCGGACGCCAGGGAACGGGCGGCGCGTGAACAGGTAGGCGCTCAGGATGCCGAACACGGCCGCGGCGGCGGCCGCGCCCCCCGAGAGCAGCAGGCTGTTCGTGATCGACGCACGCGAGGCGGTGAGCGCGGTCGCCATGTGTCGCCAGGTGAGCTCGTAGTTGACGCCCCAGGTGCGCGTGAACGCCCCCGCGACCACGACGAGCACCACGCTGATGATGAACACCGACACCAGCAGGCAGATCGCGAACAGGGTCCACTTGACCGCGGGCGGCACGGTCCGCAGCGTGAACGCGGTGGGCGTACCCGTGACCGTGACGTACGAGCGCTTCTTGAGGTAGTACTCGCCGAACACGTAGATGATCAGCGACGGCACCACTAGGATGACGGCGATCGTCGTACCCATCCCCCAGTCGTAGAGACCGAGGATTTGGATGATCGCCTCGGGCGCGAGCATGCTGGCCTGCGGGAAGAAGAGCCGCCCGCCGCCGAGCACCGCCGGAGCGCCGAAGGCGCTGGCGTTGAACATGAACACCAACAGCGCGGAGCTGAAGGCGGCCGGCGCGAGCAGCGGGAGGGTGACGCGGCGCATGGTGAACCAGTAGCCGCCACCGAGGTCCTCGGCCGCCTCCTCCATGCGCGGGTCGATGGCGGCGAGCGCGGCACTGATCACCAAGAAGGCCATCGGGAAGAAGGTGAGGGTCTGCGCCATGATCACGCCGTGCGAACCGAAGATGACCCATTGCAGAGCGCTCGGATCGGCCATGCCGAGCCAGGCGCCGATCTCGTACAGCGCACGGTTGATGACACCGTTACGGCCCAACAACAAGATGAGCGCGAAGGCGATCAGGAACGCGGGCAGCAGCATCGGCACGAGCACCACGGCCGTGAAGAAGCCCTTGAGCGGCAGGTCGGTGCGGGTGACGACGTAGGCGAAGGCGAAGCCGAGCACCAGCGACAAGGCGGTCGCGATGCCCGAGACGAGCAGCGTGTTGTAGAGCGTGTGGAGGAAATACGTGCTCGTGAAGAAGCGCTGATAGCGCGCGAGTGTGAGGCCGCCCTCGGGCCCACGAACGCTCTCGACCAAGATCGTGAAGGTTGGGTAGAGGACCAGCAGCGCGACGGTCAGCGCCACCAGGGCGTACACGAAGGCGACGACCGGTTCGCGCAGGAACCGGGGGCGTCGGGGGCGCGGTGTCAGGACGGCCATGGGCGTGATGCCGGGGCGGGCGCCTGGCACGGCGCCCGCCCCGAGGGTCCGGATCGACTTACTGCGGCTCTGCCTGCGTGACGTCTTGGAAGGTGCTCAGGATGCGATCACGGTTCTCCGCCGACCACAAGAAGTCGACGTCGATGACCTGCTCGGACGGGACGTCGATGCCGCCGACGGGCAGCGCGGCGCCGGCGACCACCGGGTAGTTGCCGAACTGGCCGAGGACGTCCTGGGCCGCGGTGCTGACGAGGAAGTCGAAGAAGGCGCGGGCGTTCTCAGGGTTCGGCGCGCCGGCGACGACCGCGCCGCCGTACGGCTCCGCGAAGACCGGATCGGGGATGACCACCTCGACCGGGAAGCCCTCTTGCTGGAGTTGCCACACGGCGTCGTAGAAGCCGATGCCGACCGGGTACTCACCCTGCGAGACGAGCGTCTGCGGCGCGCGGCCCGACCGTGTGAACTGCGCGACGTTCTGCGACAGGGCGCCCACGAAAGACCAGCCGTCGTCCTCGGTCTGACCGCCTTGGATCGCGCGCTGGAGGATGGTGGCGATCGCCGAGTAGGCGGTGCCGGAGGTCGCAGGGTGCGGCATCACGATGTGGCCACGGTAGGCCTCGCCCAACAGTTGGTCCCAGTCGCCGGTCGGGACGGGCACGCCGGTCCGGGCCACGGCCTGGGTGTTGTAGAAGAACACCAAGGGATAGGTGCCGATGGCCGTCATGAACGGCTCGTCGTAGCGGAACGCGGGGAGCACCTGATCGGCGCCGGCTGGTGTGTACGCCTCGATGAGGCCCTCCTCGAAGGCCTGCGCCAGGATGGCCGGCCGGACCGAGAGCCAGAAGTCCGCCTGCGGGCGGACGGCCTCCGCCCGGAGCCGGCTCTGCGACTCTCCGGTGGAGATGACGATGTTGAGAACGCGGATGCCGGTCTCCTGCGTGAAGGGGCGCGCCAGCGCCTGCATGAACTCGTCCGAGAAGGGCGAGTAGACGATGACCTCTTGCGCCTTCGCTCCGAACAGCGCAAGCGCGGCGACCAGGGTGACGACGAGCTTCCTCATGGGATCCTCCTGAGCGGTGACTCGACTGATTGACGCCGCCAGCCTACCGCATCACCCCCCACCCTGCCGAAGCATTGTCAGGGCTCCGTCAGGCCCCGCGCCCTGCCGACTCCTCTCGCCATGCGGCGGCTCCCGCCTCGTCGAGGGCGCGAAGCTGTTCGTCGTCGAGCTGGACGCTCGCCGCGGCGGCGTTCTGTTCGAGATGCGCGACGCGGCTCGTGCCCGGGATCGGCAGCATCACGGGGCTCTTGCGCAACAACCATGCCAGCGCGACCTGGCCGTGGCTCGCTCCGGTGTCGTCGGCCACCCGGTCGAGCAAGCCACCGGGCCGTGCGAGCGTGCCGGCCGCGAGCGGGTACCACGGGATGAACCCGATCCCGCGCGCCTCGCACAACGCCAAGACGTCCTCGCTGTCGCGCCGCGCGAGGTGGTAGAGGTTCTGGACGGTGGCGACGTTCAGCACCTCGAGCGCGGCCTCGATCTCCTCGACGCTCACCTGGCTCAGCCCCACGTGGCGGATGAGACCCTCGCTCTGCATCTCCGCCAGGACGCCGAACTGCTCGTCGCGCGGCACGGCGGCGTCGATCCGGTGCAGCTGCCACAGATCGATGCGCTCCACGCCGAGCCGGCGCAGGCTCATGAGCACGCACTGCCGCAGGTACTCGGGGCGACCGAGCGGCTTCCAGACGTCGGGACCGTGACGGGTGAGGCCGCCCTTGGTGGCGACGAGCATGCCGCGGTACGGATGGAGCACCTCGCGGATCAGGTCTTCGCTGACGAAGGGGCCGTAGCTGTCGGCGGTGTCGATCAGATCGACGCCCAGCTCCGGCAGGCGCGCCAACACGCGGCGGGCCTCGCCGGGATCGGCGGGGTCGCCCCAGATGCCGGGACCTGTGACCCGCATGGCGCCGAAGCCGAGGCGGTGGACGGTGAGGTCGCCGCCGATGGCGAAGGTGCCGCTGGCGTGCACGGTGGGGATTGTCATGATGGCTCTCCTCTGCCCCATCGTGACCCACGGCGGCACGATGGGTCACGATGAGCCCGTCGCCTTCGGCGGCGGGAACCGAGGTGAGGTCGTGCCCGACTGGGAACATCCGGACACGGTGGCGTTCTTCCGCGAACGAGAAGCCGACGTGCGGCTGACGGAGATCGTCGACTCCGGTGCGGTACGCCCGCCGACGTCGGTGCTGGACGTCGGCTGCGCGGCGGGCCGCAACGCGGTCTACTTGGCCGAGCGTGGCTTCCCGGGCGTCGCCGTGGACGCCAGCGCGGCGATGGTCGCAGCCACGCGCGAGCGACTGGCCGCGTACGCCGCCGACGCACCGTGGAGGGTCTTGCACCGTGGGATGACCGAGCTCGGCGACCTGGCCGACGCCTCGTTCGGTCTGGTGTTGGCGCTTGGCGTGCTCCAGAACGCACCCGACGACGCGACGTTCGCGCTCGCGCTCGACCATCTCGCACGGCTGGCGTGCCCCGGCGCACGCGTGCTCATCCAGAACTTCGGACCCGACTCGCTCCCGCACGGCGAACCGTTGCGGCGCGTGCCCGGCAGCGCGCACGTGTGGAGCGGCTTCGACCAGGTCGACGCGAGCCGCGGCTACACGCTGCCCGATCCGGACGCGCTCGACGCTCTGGTGACCGAGCGCGGCATGGAGCTCGTGGCGCCCACGCGCGTCGTCTGGAAGGAGATGAAAGGCGGACGGCGCACCACCATCATCGGCGACTACCGCAAGCGCTCGCCGTGACCACCGCCTGCGGCACCCAGCCCGGGCTCCTGTGCGCCCTCACGAGGTGGTGCCAGCGCCGATGCCCCAACACAGCGGATCGTCCGGATCGAGCAGGAGCGTGGCCTCGCCCGTGACGAAGGCGCGCCCGGTGATGGCGGGCCATACGCGGCCGCCCTCGGAGCGCTCGATCACACCCTCGAACACGGACCCGACCACGCTCTCCTGGCGCCAGGTCCTGCCGACCGCAAGGCGTCCAGCGGCGTGGTGACAGGCGAGCGCGGCGCTGGTACCGGTGCCGCAGGGTGAGCGGTCGTACGCCTTGCCGGGACAGAGCACGAAGCCCCGAGCATCAGCGTCAGCGCTCGGTCCGGTGAGTTCGACGTGGTCGATCTCTGCGCCTTCGGCGCCCGTGACGCCTGCGCTGACGAGGGCGCGACGGATCGCCCAGGCCTCGTCGGTGAGTCGGTCGACGTTCGCGACCGTCAGGTCGCCACGGTGGTGGTCGTGCACCAGGAAGAACCAGTTGCCGCCCCACGCGACGTCGCCCACGACGCGTCCGAGGCCGGGAACGTCGAGCTCGATGCCTGCGGCGTGCCGGTAGCTGGCGACGTTCCGGACCGTGACGCGACCGTCCCCGAGCAGTTCGGCCTCGACCGTGCCGACGGGCGTGTCGACGCGATGACGCCCCGGGGCGATCCGTCCGAGGTGCTCGAGCGTGGTCAGCAGGCCCATCGTGCCGTGACCGCACATGCCGAGGGTCCCGACGTTGTTGAAGAAGACCACGCCGGTACAGGCCGTGGGATCGTCCGGCGGCACGAGCAACGCACCGACCAGCGCATCGTGACCGCGCGGCTCGCGCACCACCGCGCCACGTAGGGCGGCGTGCTCGGCGTCGAAGCGCGCCCGCCGCACTGCGAGCGAGCCCGCGCCGAGGTCGGGCCAACCGTCGACCACGACCCGCGTTGGCTCGCCGCCGGTGTGCGAGTCGATCACCTGTAGGCGTGTGACGGGCGTCGACGGCACGCGGTGCTCCCTCCCGAGCGGTGGCTCCAGTGCGAGCCTACGTGAGTTGGGGGCGCGGTGTGCGCGCCCACGGCGTCGTCAGAGCACGAACGGCACGAACACCCTGGTCGCCTTCCGATAGGCCTCGTAGTCGGCGAAGCGCGTGCGCAGCGAGCGCTCCTCGAACCTACGCTTGGCGTCGAAGAACACGGCCGCGATCAGCGTGAGCAGCGCGATGGCCAACGAGCCGCTCGCCACGCTCCAACCGACGGCGGCGAGCAGCAGGCCGCCGTAGATCGGATGTCGTGCGTGACGGTAGGGTCCCACCCTTACCAGCGAAGCGCGCTCGCGCGGCTCGGGGAACGGGGTGAGGTTGCGGCCCAGGGCCACGCCCGAAGCGATGCCGAGCACTACGCCGACCACGACGAACGCCCATCCCACGATGACGCCCCACGTAGCGGGCTCCCACCCCACCGGCCAGGCGCGTGGCAACGTCCCGAACGCCACGAACAACGCGACCTGCGCCACGACGAACGCACGAGCTGCCGGCGAGGCCCTCACGACAGCCACGCCGCTCGCTGCTCGGCGGTCAGGTTCCCTCCGCACACGATCGTCGCGACCCGCCGACCACGCCCCAGGTCGGGGGTGTGCATGAGCGCGGCGAGGCCGACCGCACCGGCCGGCTCGACGACGAGTCCGGCGTGTTCGTGCAACGCGCGCATCGCCGCGACGATGGCGTCGTCCGGAACCAGGTGCGTGTCGTCGACCAGGCCCTCGAGGTCGGCGAGGGCCTCCGGCACCGGCTCGCGCACCGCAACACCGTCGGCGATGGTATCGACATCCGGCGTCCTCACGAGGCGCCCGCGGCGGAGCGACTCCACCATGGCCGGCGCGCCGCCAGCCGACACCGCGACGATGCGCAGGTCTGGCGCGAGCGCCCTGGCCACCGTGCCCACACCAGCGAGGAGCGCGCCGTTGCCGAGAGGCACCAACAGCCTGTCGAGGTGGGGTGCCCCGCGTAGCAACTCGAGCGCCAGGGTCCCGGCGCCTTCGCTGACGGCCGCCTCGCGACCGTCCTCGACGTACCGCGCGCCCGCGGCCGCCGCGTGGGCGCGCGCCGCGTCCTTGGCCGCGTCGAAGTCGTCCCCAGCCACCACGACCTCGGCACCGAGGGCGCGCATGCGCTCGACCTTGAGCGGGTTCGCGTGCCGGCTCGCGAAGACGGTGAGCCGCCGTCCGTGCGCTCGACAGGCGTAGGCCATGGCCTGGCCGAAGTTCCCGGCGCTGGCGCACACCAGGGCGTCGGTCCCGGCGTCGCGGCCGACGAACAGGCTGGCGCCGCGACCCTTGAACGAGCGGATGGGGTTCTGGGTCTCGACCTTGAGGACGATCTCGCATCCGAGCACGTCGCCGAGCGGCTCGCAACCGTACTGCGGCGATTCGAGGAACACCGGGTCGATCTGCTCGAGGGCAGCCTCGATGTGCTCGAGGCGGAGGCGCGGGGCCTTCGTCACGGGGAGAGGCTACCAGGCGGCTGGCTGCGGCCGCCGCGCCCGACGCGACGCCAACGAAAACGGCCGGCGCCCACTGCGGGGCGCCGGCCGGCAAGAGCGGATCGGGAACGTTACTCCGAGGGCACCAGCACCGCGTCGATCACGTGGATGACGCCGTTGCGGGCGAACACGTCGGTTGCGACGACCTGGCTCGAGCCGTTGATGAAGATGCCTTCGTCCTCGAGCGTCACGGTGATCGAGCTGCCCTGCAGCGTCGGCAGGACGACCGCGCCGTCGCCGGCGATGAGCGCTGCTTCGACCGCGTCGTAGTCGAGTTCACCGGCGACCACGTGGTACAGCAGCACCTCCGTGAGCAGGTCGGTGTCGGCGAGCAGCTGCTCGGCGGTCACGCCGAGGGCGGCGAGGAGGTCGGCGAAGGCCTGCTCGGTCGGAGCGAACACGGTGAACGGGCCACCGCACACGAGGGCGTCGACCAGGTCAGCGGCGACGACCGCGGCGACGAGCGTGTCGAAACCGGCTTCGATGGCTTGACCGGCGATGGAGTCGCGCGGGTCGAGGACGGCGCTCACGGCGTAGATGGTCCCATTGGTCGCCTGGATCGGGCCAGCGGCGACCGTGTCGCCGTTGACGGAGAAGCTCGCGCCGTCGGCGGTGAAGCACAGCGGGAGGCCCTGCAGCGTCGCTACGGCGCCGCCGCTCACGAGCGCGGTCGGCGTCTGGGCGCCGGAAATCACGTGATACGTGAGGACGGCCGCGAGCAGGTCGGCGTCGCCGACGATGGTGTCGAGCACGCCATCAGGCAACGCAGCGAAGGCGTCGTCCGTCGGGGCGAAGACGGTGAAGGGACCCGCTTCGTCATCCGCGAACAGGCCGGCGAGGCCAGCCTCGCCGAGCGCGAACAGCAGCGTGTCGAAGCCACCGAGCTCGTCCGCGGTAGCGGCGATGCTCTGGCGTTCGCCGGCGGGGGCGCCGCAGGCGGCGAGAGCCACCACGAGCGCGATGGATGCGATGAGGGCGTACAGCTTCCTGGTCATGTATATCTCCCTGGTGCGCGGGTGTCGCGACCGTCCGTCGTTCGGGGCATCTGCATGGAGGGTCCCGTTACTGGAAGTATCGACCGGGGTCTCGCATCACGAATGCGGCCGCAGGCACATTCGCTCCGCGCGCCCTCGACCCCGCTACCGCAGCCTCGGCGCCGCTTCCACCGCCTCGGCGCCCCGCGTCGGAGCGACAGCGCACGGCGTACGCTGCGCCGGTGATCGCCGACGTCTTGCTCTCAGTGGTCGTGCCCGTCTTCAGCCTGATCGCCGTCGGCGCGGTGCTGGCGCGGCAGTTCTCGATCGACGTGGGACCGGTGACGCAGCTCGCCATCTACGCCGCCGTGCCGGCGCTGGTCTTCCAGACGCTGGCGGCGATGACGCTGGCGCCGGACGCCATCGGTCGGCTGCTTGCCGCGTACGCGGCGACGATGGTGGCCATGGCCGGTCTGGGGTTCGTGATCGGGCGTACCTGGCCCGCCGCCGCGCGCCGTGCCTTCGTGGGCACGGTGCTGTTCGGCAACGCCGCGAACATGATGCTGCCCATCAGCCTCTTCGCGTTCGGGGAGGCGGGTCTCGAGCGGGCGTTGCTGCTATACGTCGCGACGGCGCTGTCGATGTTCGCGCTCGGGCCGGTGTTGGTCGGTGAGGCCGTGGGCGTGCGGCAGGCCGCGCGCACGATCGCCACGTTCCCAGTCCTGTGGGCGGCGGTGGCCGGGATAGCCGCCAGCGCTCTCGGATCGACGATGCCGCTTGGACTCGAACGGGCGGTGGCCTTGTTGGCCGATGCGGCGGTGCCGCTCGTGTTGCTGTCGCTCGGGATTCAGATGGGCCGGGCGCGCGTCGCGCGGCCGACTGGCCTGAACGCAACGGCCGTCGGGCTCAAGCTCGTCGTCATGCCCGCCGTCGCACTCGCGCTCGGCGCCCTCATCGGCCTGCGCGGTCTCGACCTCGCCATCCTGACGTTGTTGGGCGGGATGCCGACGGCGATCAATCTCGCCATGCTGGCCGTGGCGTTCCGCGGCGATGCCGACCAGGTCGGTCGCACCGTGGTCCTCGGTACGCTGGCGTCGCTCGTGACGCTGCCGGTCTTGCTCACGTTGCTCGCTCCGCTGGCGCCCTGAGCCCGCTCGCGGCCTGTGCCGCGACGCTCGCCGAGCGGCCGCGTATCGACCTCGGGCGCTGGTACGCTCGGCTCATGGACGTCTCCGCAGCCTCCGTCAACCCGCTGACGATCGCCGTCGATGCGCTCGTCGTGAACCTGTTCGAACGCACGACGCAACCGTCGGGGATCACCGCCTCCGTCGACCGTGCCCTCGGCGGCATCATCTCCGACCTGATCGCCGCGGGCGACGCGAGCGGACGGCCCGGTGAGGTGACGGTGCTGTACCCGCGCGGCGCGATCGCCGCGCACCGCGTCCTCGTCGTCGGCCTCGGCCCCGCCAACGCCTTCGGGGCGGAGGCGGCCCGCAACGCTTCGGCGGTGGCCGCACGGCGCGCTCGAGACCTCGGCGCGAAGAGCGTCGCGAGCGTCGCACACGGTGCGGGCGTGAACGCGTTGGCGCTCGGCGAAGCGGCCCAGGCGACGGTCGAGGGCGCCCGCTTGGGCCTGTATCGCTACCTGCTCGACGACGGGCTCGAGGCCTTCACCCTGGTCGACGAGGACGCGGGCAAGCTCGAGGTGCTCCGAGACGGCATTCGCTGGGGCGACGCCGTCGCCGAGGGGACGCGTCTGGCCCGCACCCTCGTGCAGCATCCCGCCAACGTGGCCACCCCCGATCACCTGGCCGAGGTCGCCCGCGGCCTCGCGAAGGACCACGGCTTCGCCGTGACCATCGGCGACCGCGCCTGGGCGGAGGCCGAGGGCATGGGGTCGTTCCTGGGCGTCGCCAAGGCGGCCGGCTACGAGCCTCGCTTCATCGTGCTCGAGCACGACCCGAGCGGAGGCAAGGAGGCGCCCCTGGTGCTCGTCGGCAAGGGCGTCACCTTCGACTCCGGCGGCCTGTCGATCAAGGGGCGGCAGGGCCTCGAAGGCATGAAGCAGGACATGGCCGGCGCGGCCGCCGTGTTGGGCGCGATGCGAACCGTCGGGCGCCTACGGTCACCTCGCCGGGTCGTGGCTCTGGTCCCGGCGACCGAAAACGTGATCGACGCAGCAGGCTACCGGCCGTCGGACGTCTTGACGGCCTCGAACGGAACGACCATCGAGATCATCTCGACCGACGCCGAGGGGCGCCTGATCCTGGCCGACGCGCTGGCGTACGCGCAACGCTACAAGCCCCGCGCCGTCGTCGACCTCGCCACGTTGACCGGGGCCGTCAACGTGGCGCTCGGTTCGCATGCGGCCGGTCTGTTCTCGAACGACGACACGCTGGCATCGAACGTGAGCGCCTCTGCGCAGCGCGTCGCTGAGCGAGTCTGGCGCATGCCGTTGTGGCCCGAGTACCTCACGGCGCTCGAGAGCGACGTCGCGGACCTGAAGAACTCGTCGGGCAAACCGGCTGGCGGCGCCTGCGTCGCCGCCGCCTTCCTGGAGCGCTTCACGTCCTACCCCTGGGTGCACCTCGACATCGCGGGCGTCCACGCTGTCGAGACGACCGAGGGGTATCGCGTGAAGGGGCCGAGCGGCTACGGCGTGCGCCTGCTGGCGGACTGGATCACCAAGGCCTGAGGACGGGTCCGCTCAGTGCGAGGAGACCGCCGGTTCGGGCTCGTCGGGAGCGAACTCCTCCGCTTGGCAGCGGCGCATGTGCTCGCGCGCCCACCCGTCGATCGCGTCGATCACGCCCTGCAGCGCCACCCCGGCGTCGGTGAGCTCGTAACGGGTACGCGGCGGCATGGTCGATTCGATCGCCTTGCTGACGATGCCTTCTCGCTCGAGGCGGTCGAGGCGCGCGGCGAGCGTGGTGGTGTTGACGCCACCGACCGCTCGCGCGAGTTCGTTGAAGCCGTGCGGCGCGCCCAGCAACGCCCGGATGATGTGCAGCACCCACTTCTCCTGCAACAGCTCGATGCTGTCGTACACGGGGCAGAGGCTGTGGTCGTGCGCCTGCATGCAGCCACGATAGCATGTCGAGCGCGTCGTTGTATCAAGCGCTTGACATTCTCAAGCGCTCTTTCGTATGGTGTGCCCCGTAGCCCGGTAGCGCGACCGGGCGCGACGCCACCACCGAGGAGACACACATGTCCACCGTTTGGACCATCGACCCCACCCACACGCAGATCGAGTTCTCCGTCCGCCACATGGGACTCTCGACCGTCCGCGGACGCTTCAACGCCTTCGAAGGCACGGTCGAGACCGGCGCCGACGGTCGCCCCGCCGCCATCGCCGTCGACATCCAGACCGCCTCGATCGACACGAACAACACCGATCGGGACGCGCACCTGCGCAGCGGCGACTTCTTCGACGCCGAGACCAACCCGACGATCACGTTCCGCAGCACCGCCATCACGCCCAGAGGCGGTGACCGGTACCTCGTCACCGGGGACCTCACCATGCACGGCGTCACGCACGGCATCGACCTCGACGCCGAGATCGGCGCGGCCATCACCGATCCGTTCGGCCTGCGGCGCCGCGCCGCGACCGCCAGCGCCGTCCTCAACCGCAAGGCGTTCGGCCTGCACTGGAACCAGATCCTCGAGGCGGGCGCGCTCTTGGTGAGCGAAGAGGTCAAGCTGGGCCTCGACGTCCAGGTCACTGCTGCCGAGTCGGCAGAGGCCGTCGCTGCCTGACGCGCACCATCGACCGACCCGACCAGGACCATCCCGCTCCCGTCACACGAACGCGGCCCGAGTCGACTCGGGCCGCGGTACCGTGCATGTCGATGGAACCGAGCCCACGACTCGCCAACAGCCCGACGCTGCGGCTCATCAGGGACGCCGTGCGGCTAGCCCGACTCGTCGACCGGTTGATCGACCATCCGATTCGCCGCGACATGGGCCTCAGCAGCAACGACATGTACGTGCTGCGCTCCGTGCTGCTAGGGATCGACCGACCGAGCGCGATCGCGGGGCGCGTGAACATGGCGCCGCCCAGCGTGTCGCGCTCGATCGATCGCCTCGTCGGACGGGGACTGCTCGAACGTGCCAACGTGCCCAGCGACGGACGTGCGGTGGTACTGCGCCTGACGCCTACCGGGAGCCGCACCATCGAACGCTGCCTCGACCTGACGGAGGCGGGGTTCCATGAGGCGTACCCCGGTCTCGATCCCGCGCTCGTGGCGGCCACCGGCGCGCGCATGAGCGCACTGCTCGAGGCGATGGAGGGCGTGACGATGGACGAACGTTGAGGCCGCTGCCCTCCGCCACCCGGCTCGCGTTCGGTGGCGTCTTGGCAGTCCTGGCATTGGCTTCGACGAACATGACCATCGTCGGCACCGCGCTTCCGCGGATCATCGCCGAGCTCGATGGGTTCGGTCTGTATGCGTGGGCGTTCACGGCGTTCACGCTGACCTCGACCGTGTCGCTCCCCGTCTACGGCCGCCTCGGCGACCGCTACGGGCGCAAGCCGATCCTGCTCTTCGGCATCATCGTGTTCACGCTCGCATCGGTCGCGGCGGGGTTCTCGCAGACCATGCTGCAGCTGGTCGTGATGCGCGCCCTGCAAGGCCTGGGTGGCGGCGCACTGATGGGCATGACGTGGGCCGTGCTCGGCGACCTCTTCACGCCCCGCGAGCGCGGCGCGTATCAGGGCATCACGAGCGGCGTCTTCGGCGTCTCGTCGGTGATCGGTCCACTCATCGGTGGGGTGATCACCGACACCCTGGGGTGGCGCTGGGTCTTCTTCGTGGTCGTCCCGGTGGCGGCCGTGTCGTTCGAACTCGTGCGGCGCTACGTCCCCCATGGCGCCACCGACCGCAGCGGCGGCATCGACGTCCTCGGCTCTGTGCTGCTCATCGCCACGGCCACCCCACTGCTCGTCGCGCTGAGCCTCGGTGGGGCGAGCCACGCGTGGGGAAGCGCCACGGTGCTGGCCCTGTTCGCGTCGACCGTGCTCTTCGGTGCGGTCCTGCTGATGCACGAGCGCCACGCCTCGAACCCCGTCGTCCCTCTGGCGCTGCTGCGACAGCGCGTGATCGGCCTGACGAGCCTGGGAAGCGCCCTCGTGGGCGTGGGCATGTTCGTCGCCGTGTTCTACCTCCCGCTCTACGTGCAGGGCGTGCTCGGAGCCAGCGCGTCGGCGTCCGGTCTGGTGTTGTCACCGTTGATGTTGGGGTTCGTCGCCGCGACCTTCCTGAGCGGTGCATACGCGACACGCACGGGCCGCTACTGGTGGTGGCTGATCGCGGGGGCGACGATGACGGCGCTCGGCTACGCGGCCGCGACGCTCCTGCTCGGGCCAGCGACACCGCCTGCGACGGTGATCGCCGTCAGCATCCTGATCGGCCTCGGGCTCGGTCCGCTCATGTCGCTCTTCATCGTCGTGGCCCAGGTGGCGGCGCCCCGAGCGCAACTCGGAACCGTGACGAGCGCGAACCAGTTCGCGCGTCAGATGGCCGGGACCATCGGCGTCGCCGTGGCCGGGGCGATCATCGCGGCCCATCTGCAGGTCGGCCTCGCCACGCTCCCCGGCGTCGCCGATCTCGGCGCGGACACCAGGGCGCTCGTGACGTCTCCCAACACCCTGACCGACCCCGCCCGACTGGGGGCGGCCAGGGCTGCCCTGAGCGTCGACCTCGCCCCGGACGCAGTGGAGGCCGTCATCGGCGCCGCGCGTGCCGCGCTCTCGTCCGGGCTGTCGGCATCGTTCGCGATGAGCGGCGTGCTGGCGCTGCTCGCGCTCGCGGTGACGATGCAGCTCCCCCGCATGACGCTGCCCGACACCCACGCGCACGACCTCGAGGAGTGAGGTCCCCCGGGACGCACCCCACGAAGGGCGCGCGGCCGCACCTGAGCATGTGACGTCAGTTCAACGGTCGGCGCACCACCCTCGGCCGGCCGCGTTCGAACACCAGGTCGCCCTCCGTGCCGGGCTCTGCGCCCGCGAGCCCGCGCTCGCTCGGCACCTCGTACGCACGCCGCGTGGACATCGAGTGCCAGACCTGCATGCGCTCGTTGGCGACCTCGCAGCGCACCGCGACGCGAGCGCCGGGCGCGACCTCGGGTGGTGGTGGCGCAGCGACGGGCCCCCATGCCGGGTCACCGGCGCCTCGAGGCGGCGACCAGCCCGTGCCCCCGCGCCGACCGCGCAGCAACGACGCCAGGCCGGCCGACACCTGACGCCAGCCCCGTGCGGCGGCGACCCACGACGCTCGTCCGGCCCGCGTCCACGGCGGCGCGTGCACCACGCGCCAGGCCAAGAGGCCGCCCGTCACGGCTGCGACGAAGGCGACGAAGGCGTTCGCACCGAGCCCACCGACCGCTGCAGCAGCCAGCATCCCGGCGAACATCGCGACCAGCCATGGTGGGAACCTCGACACGCTTCATGAAGCCTACCCGAAGGTGGGACGTTTGACCGTGGCACAACGTGCGTGGTATCCGTGATGACACACCCACCGCCGGCCACGTGCTGCCGTCCACGTGCCACTTCGGAGCTCAACACAAGGAGACACCATGAAGCGTTGGATCACCATCATCGCAAGCGCAGCCGTCGCGCTCTTCGGCGTCGCGCACGCCCAACAGTTCCTCACCATCGGCACCGGCGGCGTCGTCGGCGTCTACTTCCCGGTCGGAGGCGCCACCGCTCGCTACGTGAACGAGGCGAACGTCGGCCTGCGCCTCACGGTCGAGTCGACCGGCGGCTCGGTCTTCAACGTCCGCGCGATCCGAGCCGGGCAACTCGACTTGGCGCTGGCCCAGTCCGACGTGACCTACCAGGCCTACAACGGCACCGGCACGTTCGAGGGCGAGGCGTTCGAGGGCCTCCGTACGATCATGGGCCTGCACGCCGAACCCATGCACCTGATCTGCCAGTCGAGCGCCAACGTCCAGAGTTTCCGCGACATCGCCGGCAAGCGCGTGTCGATCGGCAACCCCGGCTCGGGCATCTACAACACCGTCCTCGCCATGCTCGACGCATTCGACATGACCGAAGCGGACTTCTCTGCCGAGTACCTGGTCGCAGCGGAGCAGCCGGACTTCCTGCGTGACGGCCGCATCGACTGCTTCTTCTACACGGTCGGCATCGGCGGCGGGGCGATCCGCGACATCACCGCCACGGCCGACGTCGACGTCGTGCCGCTCGACGACCCCGAGCTCCAGAGTCTCATCGACGATTTCCCGTACTACGCGTTCGCCACCGTCCCGGGCGGCACCTACGGCAACCAGCCCGACGACGTCACGCTGTTCGGCGTCAAGGCGCTGTTCGTGTCGAGCACCGACCTCTCCGAGGAGAACGCCTACAACATCGTCAAGGCCGTCCTCGACAACCTCGAAGGCTTCCAGGCCACGCACCCGGCCTTGGCCGACCTCACCGCCGAGGACTTCCTCAGCGGTCTCGGCGCCCCGCTCCACCCGGGCGCCCAGCGTGCCTTCGAGGAGGCCGGCCTCTACTAAGGCACGAGGTCCTCGGCCCGGCACAACCGGGCCGTGCGACGACGGCATGCACGAGCGCCCGGGGCGCCGCATCGATCGCGGCGCCCCGGGCGTGTCGTAGGCTGATCCGAGACGACAACTCGGCGACAAGGCAACGTAGGCGAAGGAGCGCCCATGGCCAGCACACCTGAACGCGAGGACGACGAGCGCGGCCCACACGACGATCGGCACCAGGCCGACGCGCGTCCCGGCGACGTCGACGAGCGCGCGAGCGAGGACCAGGCGGAACTGACCTCGTTCACGGTCGAAGAGGTCATGGCCGAGGCCGCGAAGGACGAGGGTGCGGCTGCGGCCGCGAAGATGGTCGAGGAGGCCGAGGCCGGTGGTCGCGACCCTGGGCGCCTGATGGCCTGGTCGATCTTCGCGATCGCGATCGGCTGGTCGCTGTTCCAGCTCGGCATCGCCTCCGTGTTCGTCATGGACGCCACGCGCGCTCGGGCGTTCCACCTCGCGTTCGCCATCGTGCTCACGTTCCTCGTCTTCCCAGCGCGGCGCCGCGGGGGCGCCAAGCACATCCCCTGGTACGACTTCATCGCCGCGGCCGTGGCGGGGCTCGGGGTCCTCTACCTCGTCATCGACTACCACGGCATCCAGACCCGCTTCGGCATCCCGATCCAGCGCGAGGTGATCCTCGGGACGGTGACGATCCTCCTGCTGCTGGAGGCGACACGCCGCAGCCTGGGCCCGGCCCTCTCCATCGTGGCGAGCGTGTTCCTGCTCTACGCACTGACCGGGCCGCGCGGACTCATCCCACTGCCGCTGCCCGACCTCATCGCGCACCGGGGATACCACGTCGAACGGCTGATCAGCCAGATGTACGTGACCACCGAGGGCGTCTTCGGCGTCGCGCTCGGGGTGTCGGTGCAGTTCGTCTTCCTGTTCGTGCTCTTCGGCAGCATGCTGGACCGCGCCGGCGCGGGGAAGTACTTCATCGACCTGGCGAACGCCTTCCTCGGCACCTACCGCGGCGGCCCCGCCAAGGCCTCGGTCGTCGCCTCGGGCATGACGGGCA
>SLSM01000092.1 GCA_007130445.1 Trueperaceae bacterium
GAGGGCGAGGCGCTCGCGGCGGCGGCGGACGCCGCCGGGATCGCGCTGCTCGTCGTGGCGGACGGTCGTATCGCGCTCGCACGCCTGAGCCGAGCGCTCGACGCCCGGCCGGCGCCCGCCGAACCCGGCGTCCACCCCAGCGCGAGCGTCCACCCCAGCGCCGTCATCGGCGCGCACGCCAGGGTCGGGGCGGGCACCGTGATCGCAGCCACGGCCCGTCTCGGCGATGGCGTCGTGGTCGGTCCGCTGTGCAGCGTCGGCGCCGGCGTCGAGATCGGCGAGGAGACGGTCCTGCACGCGCGCGTGACGCTCTACGACGGCGTGCGCCTGGGGCGGCGCTGCATCGTCCACGCCGGCGCCGTCGTCGGCGCCGACGGCTTCGGGTACGCCTTCGGACCCAGCGGTGCCGAGAAGATCCACCACCTCGGGGGCGTCTCGATCGGTGACGACGTCGAGATCGGCGCCAACACCTGTGTCGACCGCGGCACCCTGCACGACACCGTCGTCGGGAACCGCTGCAAGCTCGACAACCTGGTCCAGATCGGCCACAACGTGCGCATCGGTGACGACGTCGTCGTCGCCGGGCACAGCGGCATCGGTGGCAGCGCCCGGATCGGTCACCGCGTCGTGGTCGGCGGCGCAGCGGCCATCGCGGACCACGTCGCGATCGGTGACGACGCCCGACTGGCCGGACGCTCCGGGGTGACGAAGGACGTGCCCGCGGGCGAGGCGTGGGGGGGCTTCCCCGCACAGCCGTTCCGACGCTGGGTGCGCGAACGCTACCTGATCGGGCGGCTCGAGACGATGTGGCGCCACGTGCGCGGCGTCGGGGCCGACGATGCCACCCCGGGCGAGGCGAAGCGCGCGTGAGCGCCGGCCCGGTGGTGGGCGTGGGCGTCCACTCGGGTGAGCGCTGCAGCGTCCGACTCCACCGCGAGGACGGCCCGATCCGCTTCCGCCTGGGGCGCTTCGAGGTGGCCGCGTGTGCCGCCGCGGTCGTGGCGACGCCGCGCTGCACCGTGCTGGGCGACGACGGCGTGCGCATCGCGACCGTCGAGCACCTGATGGCGGCGCTGCGCGTCGGCGGCTTCTGGTCCGGTGTGGTCGTCGAGGTGGACGCCCGGGAACTGCCGATCCTCGACGGTTCGGCCGAGCCGTGGACGGAGAGCGTCAGCGCGCTCGGACCGCCGCCGCCGGCGCCGCCGACGTGGCATCCGCGTACCCCAGTGGCGTTCGGACACGGGCGGAGCCGCTTCGTGTGGCGCCCTGGCGAGGAGCGTCTGGAGGTCGCGATCGACTACGCCCACCGCGCCATCGGTGCGCAGCGCTGGGCGGGCACGCCGGCGTCGTACCGCGACGTGTTGGGTGCGCGCACCTTCGCCACCGCCGAGGAGGTGCATGCGCTGCGCGCGGAGGGGGGCCTGAAGGGCGCCGAGGAGGGCCGTGGTATCGTCTTCGCGGACGATGGACCATCGACGCCGCTGCGCTGGCCCGACGAACCCGTTCGCCACAAGGCGCTCGACGCGCTCGGCGACATCGCGCTCCTGGGCCGCCCCCTGGGCGGCTCGCTGTCGATCGAACGCGGTTCGCACGCCGCCCACGTGAGCTTCATGCTGCACCTGAGCCATCACCTCCCACCCGACGTCGGACCGGATCCCACGTGAACCCCAGCGTGCGCGTCGCCGTCATCGGTTTCGGCGTCATGGGGCGCCATCATGCCAACGTGTACGCCGCGCTGCCGGGGGTCGAACTCGTGGCGATCGTCGACCCGGACGCCTCGCGACGGCTCGATGCCAGCGAGCGACACGGCTGCGCCGCATACCCGGACGTCGAGACGATGCTGGCCTCCGAACACGTCGACGCCGCGAGCATCGCGAGTCCCACCAGCACGCACTTCGCGCTCGGCACGACGTGTCTGCAGGCCGACGTGCACGTGCTGGTCGAGAAGCCGGTCGCCACGCAGGTCCACGAGGCCAAAGCGTTGGCGGCGTTGAGCCGCGAGCGTGGCGTGGTGATGCAGGTCGGCCACATCACCCGCTTCTACAAGGCGGTGCAGCAACTGCGCCAGAGCGTGCGCCGGCCCTACCTGATCGATGCGCGGCGCCTGACCCCGAGCGCTCGCATCCGCGACGTCGGCGTGATCCTCGACCTGATGATCCACGACATCGACATCGTCCTCGGGCTGGTCGACAGCCCGGTCGCCGAGGTGAGCGTCGCCGGTCACGCGCTCAACGGCTCGCCGTTCGAAGACGTCGCGGCAGCTCAGATCACCTTCGCGAACGGCTGCATCGCACGCTTCCTGGCCTCGCGCGTCGCTCCGGACGCCGAGCGCTCGCTGGTGGTGGCGGAAGCGACGCGCACCTACCGCCTCGACTTCGCCCGGGAACCGCATACCGAGATGGCGATCTACCAGGCCCGGCCGACGGGTGACGAGGGGAACCACGTGCATGTCGACAGGCACGTGATCTACGAGGACAACCCGCTGCGCAAGGAGCTCGCGCACTTCCTCGAGCGCATCCGGCTCTCGGCGACGCCGATCGGCACGCTCGACGACGACCTGCGCTCGCTCACCCTCGCCACCGATCTGATCCAGCGCTTGCGCCCGCACGCCGAACCACTGATCGTCGCCCACGCCGACTGAACTGCCGGCGTGGCGTGCGACGTGACGTCGGCGGGCGGAGACGGCGGCGCCTCGGGCGCGCCGGAGCGTGCGGTAGACTCGCGCCATGCACGGTTTCGTCGAGCGTGTCCTGCCACACCGCTACCCGTTCCTGATGGTCGACGCGTTCGTGTCGCAGAGCGGCGACACCTTCGAGTGCCTGAAGAACGTGAGCCACAACGAGCCCCACTTCCAGGGGCACTTCCCGGGTGAGAGCGTCATGCCCGGCGTCCTGATCCTCGAGGCGCTCGCGCAAGCCACCGCCGTCGGCCTGGCCGCGCGCGAGGGCGACGAGGGAGGCGGCGGTAGCATCGGCTACCTGACCGGCATCGAGAGGGCGCGCTTCCGCCGCAAGGTCGTGCCCGGCGATCAGCTCCGCCTGACCGGCACGATCACACGCTTCCGGCGCGGGCTGTGCACGGTCGACGCCGTCGCGCTCGTCGGCGACGAGATCGCGGCCGAGGCCACGCTGTCGTTCCTGTTCGCCACCGCTTGACCACGATGCCGCCACGGGTCTTTGATCGCGCCGAGGTCGACCGCAGCGCGGAGCTCGGCGAAGGCGTGGTCATCGAGGCCGGCGCCATCGTGGAGGCCGGGGTGCGGATCGGTCCGCGCACCGTGGTCCGCGTCGGGACGGTGTTGCACGCCGGCACGCAGGTGGGCGCCGATGCGCGTCTCGGACCGTACGCGGTCGTCGGCGGCGAACCGATGGACACCCGCTACCGCGGCGAGCCGACGCGCGTGGTGCTGGCGGACGGGGTGGTGTTGCGCGAGTTCGTCAGCGTGCACCGCTCCACCGGCGAGGCGACCGAGACGTCGATCGGCGCGGGCACGCTGGTGATGAGCGGCGCGCACGTGTCGCACAACTGCGTGGTGGGAGAGCGCTGCGTGTTGACGACGCAGGTGCAGCTCGGCGGGCACGCCGAGGTGGGCGACGACGCCGTGCTGGGCGCGAACGCGCTGGTGCACCAGTACTGCCGCGTCGGGCGCGGCGCGATGTTCGGCGCGGCCAGCGGGACCAACAAGGACGTGCTGCCGTTCCTGATGGCTCGCGGCAGCCCGGCGCGCCACTTCCGGCTCAACCGGGTCGGCCTGCTGAGGCGCGAGACGCCCGCCGAGACCTACGCCGCGCTCGAGGCCGCGGTCAGGGCCTTGCGGCACCGCGACACCGAGCGCTTCGCGGACCTGTCGCGCGCGCACCCCGCGGTCGCGGAGCTCCAGGCCTTCGTCGCCTCGTCGCGCCGCGGCGTGGCGCGCTTCCATGGTCCCTGAGCGTGGCCGGGCCGCGCGTGGTGCTGGTGAGCAACGGACCCGGAGAGCTGACCACCTGGGTCCGCCCCACGCTGCGCGCCTGGCGCGCGCTCGACCCCAGCGCGCACGTCTCGATCGCGTTGATCCCGTGCCAGTTCGCCAGCGGTGGCGAGGCCGACCTGGCGCGCACCTTCGGCGCCGACGCCGTCACCACGCCCGCCGACTATCTGCGGGCGGCGGCAGCGGGGCGCGCGCCGAGCGCGCTGGTCGGCGCGGAGCACGCCTCGGGCGTCGTGCTGTCGATGGGTGGCAACGGGGCGCTGGCCGCCGCGCTGGGTCGCCGGCTGGGCTACCCGGTGATGCGCTACAGCTTCGTCCCCTACCTGGCGCGCGGCATCGAGCGCCTGTTCGTCCACGACGAGGGGACGCTGCGCAAGGCTCGACGCCTGGGCGTGGCGGCCCGGCGCGTCGAGGCCATCGGCAACCTCGTGGCCGACGCGCTCGAGGTCAGCGATCCCGTGCCCGACCCGGGAGACCCCCACGTCCTGCTCTTGGCCGGCTCGCGCGACGCCTTCGCGGTGCACCTGATCCCGTTCATGATCGCGCTCGCCGACGCGCTGCACGAGCGCTACCCCGAAGCGCGCATGGTCTGGCCCGTCAGCAGTCTCCTGTCGGCCGAGGCGATCGAGGCCGGCATCGCTGGGCGGCACGCCGACACGCTCGGCGGCGCGGCCGGCAGGCGCGAGGGCGACGACGTGGTGGCGCCCGGTGGTGCACGCATCCGGATGGTGCGCGAGCATGATCGACCCGGACAGTTGCAGGTCGCGACCGTGGCCGTCACCATCCCCGGCACCAACACGCTCGAACTCGGGATCGCCGGCGTGCCCAGCGTGGTGATGCTGCCGATGAACCGGCCCGAGATCATCCCGCTCGAGGGGCCGGGGCACTGGCTCTCGCTGCTGCCGCTGGTCGGCACGCCGCTGAAGCGCTGGGCAGTGCGGCTCTTCGTCGAGCGGCTCGATTACCCCGTGTCGCTGCCGAACCAGTTCACCGGCGAGCCGCTGATGGTCGAGGTCACGGGGGTGGTCGACGTCGCCGGGGTCGCGGCAGCCGTCGCGCACCTGGTCGACGACGTCGACGATCGCAGGCGCCGAGCCAACCGGCTGCGCGCGACCATGCCGGGACCGGGCGCCGCCGAGCGCCTGGTCCGGCGGGTGTACGAGCTGCGCGAGTGGCCGCTCGCCGCGGCGCCCGCCCCGGCTGC
>SLSM01000076.1 GCA_007130445.1 Trueperaceae bacterium
CGGCGCTGGTGCTCGCCACGCTCGGCATGGGCACCGCCATCGTCGCCGAGGCGGCGCTGTCGTTCCTCGGCCTCGGCACGCAGCCGCCACAGGTCAGCTGGGGCCGGATGCTGTCGGTGGGGCGCGAGGCGATCCGCAGCGCGCCGCACGTGACGCTCTACCCTGGGCTCGCCATCACCATCGTCGTGCTCGGCTTCTCGCTGCTCGGCGACGGCCTGCGCGACGTGTTCGACCGGCGCCTGAAGGACACCTGAGCCGGGCGGAGGGTCAGATCGGCTTGCGCTCGCGATAGCGCTCGGGCGTGAACTCGCCGCGCGCGCCCGAGCCCAGCGCCTCGAAGGTGCTGCGGCCGTAGTAGACGACGCCAGGGACGCGCACGCCGTCTTGCAAGCGGCGCTCGTCGAAGGCGTCGGGCCGATGGTGCACGGCGACCACCACGCCCACCACGAAGTCGTGATCGCCGGTCACATGCACCGCGTCGACGCGGCACTCGTACGCGAGGTAGGCGTCGTGGAGGATCGGCAGGTCGAGCACGTGGCCCGGGCTGCTCGCGAGGCCGAGCCGCTCGAACTTGTCGACGCCGTCGTGCCGGCTCAGCGATCCGGCACCCGCGATCGCGTCCGCGCGCTCGAACGGCAGGAAGTGGACCGCGAAGGCGTTCGAGGCGCGGACCAGGCCGTAGGTGTAGCGTTCGCGCCCGAAGGCGACCCCGTACAGGGGCGGCTCGGCCGACAGCGCGGCGTGCCAACCTGCGCTCATCACGTTGCGATCGGCGCCGTGCGCGGCCGTGACGACGGCCACGGTGCCGGGGTAGTAGCCGAAGAAGCGCTCCGGCGGCGCGGCGACGACGAGGGGCGACGGGGTCGTGTCGGTGACGCTCATGCCGGGCAGTGTACCGTCGGCCCTCGGCGCGCCCCGTCGCAGCGCGAGCCGCGGCGGGTCAGACTGGTGCGATGGACGCTACCCACCTCGAGCGCCAGGCCCGCCTACGCCACCGTCTCGCCGAAGCCGGCGTCGCCGTCGCCGTCGTCCCGCCCTCGGGCGACCTCGTGTACTTGACCGGCCTTCACATGCACCTCTCGGAGCGCCTCGCGCTGCTCGTGTTGCCCGTCGAAGGCGAGGCCGCGATGGTCCTGCCCGCCTTCGAGGCCAGCCGCGCGCCCTCGGCGCTGCGCGCCGTGCCGTGGGAGGAGGACCAGGACCCCCTGCCGCTGCTCGTCGCGCAGTTGCCGGCGGGCGCAGCCCGGGTCGCGCTCGGAGAGCGTGTCGCGGCCAGCGAGCTGTTGGGGATCGCCGCGGCCCGCCCGGAGCTCCGCCTGGTCGAGCTCGAGCGTGTGACCGGCGGCGTGCGCGCGGTCAAGCAGGCAGGGGAGATCGAGGCGCTGCGCGCGGCCGCGGTGGCCACCGACCGCGCCTACGCGGCGCTGTTGCGCGAGCCGCTCGAGGGGAGCAGCGAGCGCGCGGTGGCCGCCCGGCTCGCCGTGGCCATGCGCGCCGAGGGCCTGGAGGACACCTTCACGATCGTCGCCTCGGGGCCCAACGCCGCGTTCCCGCACCACGTCAGCGGCGAGCGCGTGATCCGGCGCGGCGACGGGGTGCTGTTCGATTTCGGCGGTCGCTGGCACGGCTACCTGTCGGACGTGACGCGCACCGTATCGGTGGGTGAACCGAGTGCGCGCCTTCGCGAGGTCCACGCCGCCGTCGCCGCCGCGCAGGCGGCCGGCAAGGCGGCGCTCGCGCCCGGCGTGCGCCTCGGCGACGTCGACGCTGCGGCGCGCGCGTCGCTCGCCGCGGTCGGCTTGGCGCACGCCTTCACCCACCGCCTCGGCCACGGCCTCGGCCTCGAGATCCACGAGCCGCCCTACCTTCGAGGCGACAACGACCAGCTCGCGGAGGCCGGGCACGTGGTCACGATCGAGCCGGGTGCGTACCTGCCCGGCGAGTTGGGCGTTCGGATCGAGGACGACGTGCTGGTCACCGAGGACGGCTGCGAGTCGCTCACGAACGCGCCGCGGGAGCTGCTCGTCGTCCATTGACGGGGTGTGCGGGCATGATGACGTCGCTGACGCTCACGGCGCAGGTACCCTGACAGGGCAGCCCGCGGCGGCCTGGCGCCCGTGCGACCCCGCGCGTCCCACATCGGAGGAACCCCATGACCACCACACCCACCGCCCGCCTCGCGTACGAGCGCCAACGTGTCTCCGATTGGTCGCAGAAGGTGCTCCCCCTGCGGCGGCAGGCCGAGGTGCGCGACGGTTGGTTGCGCGACCGTCTGCAGTCGGTCCTGCCGGAGGTGATGCGGCGCGAGGGCATCGACCTGTGGATCGTCGTGGCGCGCGAGTACAACGAGGACCCGGTGCTGATGAGCCTGTTGCCGGCGACGATGATGTCGGCCCGTCGGCGGACGATCCTCGTGTTCCACGCCCCCGCTGACGGCCCGTTCGAGGCGATGGCGATCGCCAACGCGGGTATCGGCCTCGACGGCTTCTACCAGGCGATGTGGGCGAAGACGCGGACCGAGCAGGCCGCCGAGACGCAGTGGGAGTGCCTGCGTCGGGTGGTCGAGGAGCGCGATCCGATGCGCATCGGTGTGAACGTCGCGGAGCACTTCGCGTTCGGTGATGGGTTGTCGAAGTTCGAGCACGACGCGTTGATGGAGGCGCTGGGCGGGGATCTGGCTGGGCGGACGGTGTCGGCGGAGCGGTTGGCGGTCGGTTGGTTGGAGCGGCGGAGCCCGGGGGAGCTCGACGCCGTGGGGGGCATCAACCTGATCGCGCACGGGATCATCGGCGAGGCGTTCTCGAGTCGGGTGATCCATCCCGGGGTGAGCACGGCGCTGGACGTGGCGTGGTGGATGCGGCAGCGGACCGTCGACCTGGGGTTGTCGTGCTGGTTCCAGCCGACCGTGTCGATCCAACGCCACGGCGTGGCGGTGGGGGACATCGGAGCGAGCCCCGACGAGGTCATCCGGCCCGGTGACTTCTTGCACTGCGACTTCGGTCTGCACTACCTGGGGTTGGCGACGGACACGCAGCAGAACGCCTACGTGTTGCGCTTGGGTGAGGAGGCGCCGCCGGCAGGGCTGGTGGCTGCGCTGCGCAGCGCGAACGCGCAGCAGGACCTGTTGGCGGCGTGCATGGTGGCGGGTCGATCGGGGAACGAGATCTTGGCGGACGTGCTCGCGCGCATGGCGGACGCGGGTATCGAGGGGCGGATGTACACCCATCCGATCGGGTACCACGGGCATGGGGCGGGGCCGATGATCGGCCTGTACGACCAGCAGACGGGTGTACCGGGTCGCGGCGACCTACCGCTGCATGAGCACACGCTGCACTCCTTCGAGATGTTCTGCGAGGTGGCGGTACCCGAGTGGGACGGTCAGCGGGTGAAGTGCGCGACGGAGCAGATCGTGGCGTTCACCGGCGGTGAGATCCACTTCTTGGGGGGTCGGCAGACCGAGTTGCATCTGATCCACTGACCTGGCGCTCGCCCGGGATCGCGGCGTCGGACGAGACGACCGTGGTGAGTACGTCGGCGAAGGCGCGCAAGCGGTCGGGGGGTTGGTCGCCGAGCATGGCCGTGACGTGCGCGCCGAGTGCGGCGTGGAGGCGCGCCAGCATGGCCGATCCCGACCTGGTCGGCTCCAGGGAGCGTCGGCGCGCGTCGCCAGCGGCGACGCGTCGCTCCAGCAGGCCGGCGGACGCGAGCCTGCCGAGCGCGCGCGAAACCGTGTGGGGCGGGAGGCGCACGGCGTCCGCGATGGCGCTTGGTCCGAGATCGCTGAGCGACGCGTACTCCAGGACGACCAGGTCGGTCAGGTCGAGGTCTCCGGCGTCGGCGAGGACCCGCTCCACTTGGCGCACGGCGTGCCACGCGCCGTGGAGGAACCGGCGTGCGAACGAGGGATCGGCTGCGTGCATATCGTGATAATAGCATCATGCAACCACGACGAATTGCAAGTATCAATCGATCCCCGAGATCGCGTCGCTGCGCCCGGCGCCCGGCACGCGGCATCGACATGGTCTGATGGCGTCATGAGCGGGCACCTGGGCGGCGGCGATCGACCGGCACCCGGCGCTCCATCCGAGGACGACGACCGGCGCCCGCGGATGGTCGTCGGCGCGACCCCCCTCGTCGACGTCGTCCGCTGGGCACGCGCCGCGCTGGCCCAGGCAGGTGGGTTCGAACTCGACGTACCAGACCCGGACGCCGCGACACCTGTGTCCGCAGGCGCGGAGCGACGCGACGCTGCGACGTTGCGCTCGTGGCGCGCGTGGGTCGATTTCGCCGAGGTCCTCGGTTGTCGCTGCCACACGCACGAGCGCCTCGGACCGACGCTCGTGCGCGTGCGCTTCTCGTCGCTTGAAGCGGAGGCGGCCTGGCACGGTGGCACCGGTGGGGCCGAGCGCTACGATCCCACCGGCGCGTTCGCGGCGGTGCGGAAGCTGGAGCACCCAGGCTTCCTCGTCCCGCTGCTCGAGGCGCTCGAGCGGGTCCGGCCGCCCGACGGGGGCCGTGTCCTGGTGCTCGGCTGCCACCGCGGCGACGAGATCGAGGCGCTCGGCTGGCTCGACCCGCCGCCCCGGGAGCTCGCCGTCACCGGCGTGGACCGCGCGGCAGGGGCCCTCGAGCAGGCACGGGAGCGCTTCCCCGCAGCGCGCTTCGTCGAGGCCGACGTCAACGACCTGCCCGAAGGGCTCGGGCGGTTCCACCTGGTGGTCGCGATCGACGTGCTCCAGAGCCCGCAGGTCGACGACAAGGCGCTGCTCCGGCGGTTGGTGCAGCGCCACCTCGAGCCCGAGGCGACTCTGCTGCTCGGCCTCCCCAACAGCCGCTTCCATGGCGACGAGGTGGTGTGGGGAACGCGCACGCGGAACTACCGCGCCAGCGACCTCTCGCTCGTCGTCCGCGACCTCGCCGCGTACCGCCGCTACCTGCAGCAGCACGGCTTCGTGACCCACGTGGGCGGTCGTTACGATCTGCTGCTGGGCGCCTGGCGGCGCGGCTGAGCCGGGTACGCGGCGGCCCAGGCCGTCACTGCGACGCCTCGAGCGCCGCCTTGTCGAGCGCGCGGAGCTCGCTGAAGCGGAACGAGAGCGCCAGGCTCGCCGCCGCGACGGCCGCCGCGAGGCCGAACAGCAGCGGGTAGCCGGTCAGGACCGCGGCCAGCCCGACCGCGATCGGCGCCAGGCTCGGCAGCGCCAGGATGGTGTTCGCCACGCCCACGTAGAGCGGCCGCTGCGGCGCCGGCGAGACGGCGTACAGCAGGTTCCAGGCCGCGATGCCCATGCCGGAGTTGCCCGCCGCCGAGAGGGCGAACACCAGCGCGAACCCCTGCCAGGTCGGCATCAGCAGGGCCGCGAGCGGCGCGGCGACCATGCACGCCAGCGACACCTGCAGAACGGTCACGTTCTGGCCGCGGTCGGCGGGTCGGCGGAAGGCGAAGTTCACCGCGATCGACGCGAAGGTCGCGACGATGACGAAGCTGCCGAGCGAGGTGACCGGGGCGCCCAGGTTGGTGATGGCGTGGATCGCGTAGAAGGGCTCGGCCATGAGCGCGAGCAGCCCCAGGAAGCGCACGCGCAGGTAGCGTCGGAAGCTGACGTCCACACGCAGGACGTCAGGCAGGCGCCGCAGCATGGCGGCGAGCGGCTCCTTGAGCGCGGGCACGCCGGGCGGTTCGCGCACCAACGCGAACGACAGGTAGGCGCCCCCGACGAGCACCGTGCCGAACAAGAACACGACGCCGAAGTCGGTCGGGAAGGGCAGGTCGGACGCGAACACCCACCGCAGCACCAGCCCGGAGAGCAGCGCCAGCACGCCGCCGATCGCGTTGCGCAAGACCCAGAACGTGCCCAAGCGGTAGTGGGGGACCACCTTGGCGGTGACGTCGGCGAAGGGGACGCCACCGATGCCGCCGGCGACGGAGTTGAGGGCGAGCACGGCGAGGGTGACGGGGATCAGCACGCGTGGGTCGTCCACCAGGAACACGGTCACCGTGAGCGCGGCGAAGACGACGATGCGCAGCGTCGAGGTGCGGCGGTACAGCGGCAGCTTGAACGGTTGGTGCGCCAGACGGCTGGCGACGAACAGCTGCGGCAGGAACCACCCGCCGACGCGCAACGCGGGGATCATCCCGATCACCCAACCGGGTGCGCCGAGTGCGGCCAGGAACGGTGCCAGCACGAGGGCGCTGTGGAAGAACGCCTCGCCGCCGTTGACGAGCACGCCGTTGTAGACGCCCAGCCAGAAGTTGCGGTTCGGTTCGCCCCAACCCTTCGCTTGCACGGGCGCATCGTACAGCCGTCCGCCGCGGCCGGATCAGCAGTCGGGTGCCGCGCAGGAGCCGTCGCGCGCCGAACGCTCGACGATGCCGCCGAAGGCGTCGATGCGAGGCGGCAGCGCCGCGGCGTCGTACGCCGTGAACCCGGCCGGGTCGAAGGTCGTGTAACGCAGCGTGAGCGGCTCCAGCCACACGTCCACGACCGTCACCGCGGAGCGCGCGGGAGCGTCGCCGACGCGCAGCCGGCGGCCGCCGACGCCGCCGCTGAAGAGCACCTCCAGGCCCTCCCAGCGGCCGGGGTAGTACGCCGCCTGGTGGCCGCTGACGTAGAGGTCGACGCCGTGCGCGAGCATCAGATCGCGCAGCGACGCCGCCTCCCACACCACCTCCCCCTGGCGATCGCGCCCGATCGCGATCCCGACGAGCGGGAGGTGGCCCATCACGATCCGCGCACTCGCCTCGAGCGCGGCGTCGGTGCCGAGCGCTGCGCTCAGAGCGGCGCGCTGATCGGCGTCGACCACGGGACCCGAAGCGTCGATCGCGGCGACGAACAGCAGACCCAGGCGCGCCGCGAACGTGAACGGCGCACCGTCGTCGGCGACGACGTCCAGCCCGGTGCGGTGCTCGGGGCGGGCCCAGTAGGCGGCCGCCGCGTCGCGCTCGCGGGCGAACGCGAAGCTCCCGTCGGCGCCTCGCAGGTTCGACGCGTCGTGGTTGCCCATCGTAGCGACGTACGGGATGCCGGCCTCACGGAGCGGGGCCGCCACGACGGCGTCGAACGCCTCCCACATGGCGGGGAAGCGCTCGTCCGGGAGCGAACGGTCCTGGCCAGCCACGAGGTCGCCCGGGAGCAGCACGCCGTCGGGGCGCCAGACGTCGGTGATGGCCACCACGACCCGTGCGACCGGCGCCGGGTACGTCACGCTGCCGTAGGGGCCGTTGAAGTCTCCGAACACCACGATGCGGACGTCGCCCCGCGGTGGGTCGGGGACGGCGCCGTCGCGTGCAACGCTCCACGGCGCGACACAGGCGAGCACGCACAGCAGCACCACGATGCGCGCGGTTCCGGATCGGGTCGGGCGGGTGCACGTCATCTCGACAGTATGGCGCGAGCCGCGGCGGCGCCGTACCGATCGACCCCGATACGGACGCGGTCTCGCCGTTCGAGCGGTTAGGTTGGCCAGATGTCAGGTCCACGGCTGATCGCGCGGCTCCTGGGCGCCCCGGCGTTCTCCTGGGGCGGTGCACGCGTGGCGCCGCGGGCCGTCAAGGCGCGGGCGCTGCTCGCGTACCTCGCGTGCGCCGATGCCGGCATCTCGCGCCGCGACCTCGCGGAGCTCCTGTGGGAGCCAGGGCGTGTCGGCAGCGTCCATCAGGCGCTGCACACACTGCGTCGGGCGCCGGGTGGTGAACGCTGGCTCTCGGTGGGGCCGGGCCCCGTGCGCCTGCACGTCAGGTGCGACGTCACCGTCTTCGAGCGCCTCGTCGGGCGCGGCCGCCACGGCACCGCCCTGGCGCTGTGGGGCGGCGCGCCGTTCGATGGGGTCCGGGTACCCGGAGCCCCGGCGTTCGAGGATTGGCTCGGATTCGAGCGCATGCGGCTCGAGGACCTGCGGCGCGACGCGCTCCGCGGCGAGTCGCGCCGCCTGGCGGCGGCCGGCGCCGACGCGGAGGCCATCGGCGTGGCGACGACGCTGCTGCGCCTCGACCCGCTCGACGAGTCCGCGCACCGCTTCGTCGTGCGCCTGCATCTGCAGCGGGGCGACGTGCGGGCCGCGCGTGTCCAGTACGAGGCGTGCCGTGCGCTGCTCTTCCGTGAGCTCGCCGTGGCCCCGTTGCCCGAGACGAGCGAGTTGGGCGACGCCATCGCGGCGGCCGAGCGTGCCATTCGGGAGCACACGCCGCTCGACACGATCGCCAGGACCCCGCCGGCCCTGCTCCGTCCGGGCGCCCTCGTCGGCCGGACCGAGGAGCTCGAGGCCGTCCGCCGCGCGTGGTCCGAGGGCCTGATCGTGCTGTTGGTCGCCGCGCCGGGGGCCGGTACGAGCCGGCTTGCGCTCGACGCCGCCGAAGGGCGCGGGCGGTACCTGGTCCTGGAGGGCCGTCCTGGCGACCTGGGCGTTCCCTACACCAGCCTCGTCAGGGCCGTCGAGGCGCTCCTGCATGCCGTGGACGACGCAGCGCTGCCGAGGTGGGCGCGCGACGAGCTGGCTCGCGTGGCGACCGACCCGGCGGCGGGCGACGGCGCGAGCGACACCGGTCCGATCACGTTCGCCCGCGTCGGGCCGGCCGTGGCCGCCGCCCTGCGTGCCCTCGGTCCGTCGCTCGCCACGGTGGTGATCGACGACCTGCACGCGTTCGACGAGGACAGCCGGCGCGTGGTCCTGGCGGCCCTCGGAGAGGACGGCGCCCACCGCCCCGCCGTGGTGGTCACGGCGCGAGAGGGGGCCCTCGCCGCCCCGGACGCGCGCAGCGTGGGTGCCCTGTGTGCGAAGGGCATGGCCGTCGTGATCGACCTGCCGCCGCTCGACGCCGCCGCCATCGAGGCGCTGCTGGCGGCCGTCGGGATCGACGACGGCGAGGTGTTGGCGGACGACCTCGTGCGGTTCACGGGGGGCAACCCCCTGTTCGTGGTCGAGGTGCTCAAGGACCTCCACGCCGCCGGTCGGTTGCGGACCGCCGTGGGCCTCCCCGCCGGCCTGGAAGCGCCCGATCGCGTCGCGTGGACGCTGGAGCGTCGCCTCGACGATCTCGATCGCGAGGCCCTGCGCGCCGTACGTGTGCTGGCGCTCGCCCCCGACGCGAGCGCCGAGCTCGTGGCCGAGGTGCTCGACCTGGACGAGCACCGCGTGGCCGAGGCGCTCGGCGCCGCGGAGGGCGCGGGCGTGCTCGCGGACGGTGCCTTCACGCACACGCTGGCGCAGGAAGCCGTGGAGGCCCACGCCCCCGTGTCCGTTCGACGCCTGCTGCATCGTCGCTTGGCCGCTGCCCTCGCCACGCGCGGCGCCCCGGTGGGCGTGGTCGCGTGGCATCGGCTCGAGGCTGCCGACGACGCCGCGGCGGCCGCACCGGTCTTGCAGGCCGCCGCCGAGGCCGCGCTGCGGATCGGCCCGTCGCGGCAGGCCATGCGGTGGTTGGAGCGTTTGGTGGCGAGCATCGACGATGGCTCGGAGCACTACGCGCGTGCGCTGCTGTGGCTCGGCTCGGCGCGTGGGAAGCTCGATCTGGAGCGCGCCCAACGCGAGGTCGAGGCCGCGCTCGACGCCGCAGATCGACATGGGCACGCGTCGATCGCGTTGGAGGCGCTGTTCACGCTGGCGCGGCTGGCGCGGACGGCCGGTGCATACGCGCGCTCCGCCGCGCTCCTCGACGACGCGGTCCAGCGCTCCGGTCGTCCCACGCCGGTGAAGATCACGATCGACCGGCACTGGGTGACGTTCCACCTGGCGTGGGCGCGTGGCGAGCTCGAAGCGGCCGAAGCGAGCCTCGAGGCCCTCGCGGCGCTCGTCCCGGACGACGCCGACCTGGCGTACGAGCGCAGCACCCTCGACTGGCACATGGGTCGCCTGGCGCGCTGTGCGGCGCGGCTCGCCGCGATCGACCGCTCCGAACTCGACGCTGCCATCAGCGGCCATGTCGATCACATGGCCGGGCTCGCCGCATGGGCGCTCGGTTGGCCGCTGCGCTCCGAAGCCTTCCTGGTCCGGGCGCTGGCGACGTTCGAGGCCTTGGGCGACGTACAGCACGAGATCCTCGTACGGAACGGCGTGGCGCTGGCGCTGGCGGGGGCGGGCCGCTTCGACGAGGGGCGCGCGCACGCGCTGCGGGCAGGGCGCCTGGTGCGCGTGCACGGCACGCCGCTCTTCGCGGCCGACGCCGCCAGCAGGCGCGCCCTGATCGCCCTGCACTGCGACGAGGCCGGCGACGCGTTGCGCGCGTTGCACGAAGCCTGGGACGCCGTGGAGGGCGTGACCGACCCGTACCGTCGCAGCACCATCCTGAGCGTCTGGGCGGGCGCGTCGGCGGCCGTCGGCGACGCCGAGGGTGCCCTGGCCGCCGCGAGCGAGGCGCTGGCGTTGGCCGAGCGCATCGGGCAGCCGCTGGCGCGCGTCATCGCGGAGCGGGCGCGCAGCGTGGCCGATCGCTACGTCGGCGACATGGACGGCGCCGCCGAGTACGCCGAGCGCTCGGCGCGGCGTGCGGAGCGCCATGGGATGGTCGAGCAGCAGGGGCACGCGCTGGTGATGCAGGCGCGCGCGCTCGAGGCGGCGGGTCGTGCCGGAGCGAGCGACCTCGCCGTTACGGCGCGAGCCATCGGGCGGGACCGGGCGTTGCCGCATCTGGCGTGGCTGGCCGGCAACGTGCTGGTGCGCTCGGGCGACGACGGCGCGGTCGCGGAGGTCGGGCACCTCGGCACGCGCTTGCGCGCGCGCTCGCCCAGCGGTCGTCTCCTGGACTTGTGACGGTCGTCCCAGCCGAGTTTTGAGGCCCGTTTGAGGCGCGCCTCCTACCCTTGCGACGTGCGAGAGGAAGCGCGTTACGTCCTGTACCTGTGGCGCGACGGCCGAGGAGACGGCGCCTGGCGCGCCAGCTTGACCGACGTCCGCACGCACCGCGTGCGGCGGTTCCGCGACACCGCGGGCCTACAGGCCTTCCTGGACGAACGCACCGCTCGCTCGCGCCCCCTCGCTGACGCCGGCACGCCCGCCACGCGTGCGGCCGACGACGACGAGGGCGACGCCTGAGGAGGCCCGATGCACGTCTCACGTTCCATCCGCCCGACCGACCGCGGCTACCGAC
The DNA here is from genome assembly GCA_007130445.1 of Trueperaceae bacterium. Classification (GTDB taxonomy): domain Bacteria; phylum Deinococcota; class Deinococci; order Deinococcales; family Trueperaceae; genus CSSed10-48. The sequence continues at coordinate 11,084 of SLSM01000076.1, forward strand.
CGAGCCGCCGTGGCGCGCTGCGCGCCACGGCGTTCGCCCTCGCGGCGCTGCTCGTCGCCGCCTGCGGCGCACCCGGCAACGGGGGCGCCCCATCGGGATCGCTCACGATCGCCCCCGCCTCGCTCGAACTCGGCGTCGGCGCCGACGACACGCTCGTGGCCAGCCTCGACGGTACGCCGACGTCCAACGTGACCTGGGCCAGCCTCGACGGTGCCATCGCCAGCGTCGACACGTCCGGTGTCGTCACCGGCGTTGCCGCCGGTTCGACCTCGATCACGGCGACGAGCAGCGCTGGCGCGACGGCCGAGGCGAGTGTGAGCGTCGTGGCGTGCGCCGCACCGACCCAGATCGACGCCAACGTCACGGTCCCCACCACCTGGACCGCGCAGGGCTTCGGCTGCACCGACTACCTCGTCCTGAACCCGATCGACGTCACCGACAGCCTCACGGTCGATGCCGGTACCGTCGTCCGCTTCGCGGAGGAGGCCGGACTGCGCGTGACGAGCCCGAGCGGTTCGCTCGCCGCCATCGGCAGCGCCGGTACCGTGGTGCGCTTCGCGGGGACGCAGAGCACGCCCGGCTGGTGGCGCGGCATCGAGATGTGGCGCAGCGGCGACGTCACCTCGAGCAGCCTCGACCACGTCCGCATCGAGCACGCGGGCTTCACCGACCCCACCGACCCCGACGACCCGGCCATCTCCCTCCAGCTCGGCAGGCCCGGGACCACCGACGTGAGCGACGTCAACGTGATCGCGATCGCCAACACGACGATCCGCAACGGGGCCGGGTTCGGTCTCTACGCCTCACGCTTCTCGCAGGTCGCTTCGTTCGCCGGCAACACCATCACCGGCCACGCCGATGCGCCCGTACGGGCGTCGGCCCGCAACTCCGGCTTCCTCGACGGGGTCAGCGACCTCACCGGCAACGCGAACGACTACGTGCTGATCGACGGCGACGAGCGGATCGCCGTGACGGGCCAGGTCAACGCCATCACCGAGCCCATCACGTGGACGCGGTTGGCGTCGGACGTGCCGTACCGCTTCGACGGCGTGGCGAGGGTGGAGGCCGAGCTCACCGTCGCCCCCGGTGTGACGGTCGAGTTCGTCGCCGACGGCGAGCTGCGCGTCACCGAGGGTGGCCGCATCGTCGCCGACGGCACGTCGGCCGCTCCGATCACCTTCACCGGCAGCGAGCGCGTGCCCGGCCACTGGAACGGCATCATCGTCTGGCGCACCGACGAGGACGCGCACAGCGTCCTCGACCACGTGACCATCGAGTACGCCGGCGGCGAGCCGGAGACTCCCGACTTCGCCGTCTACGGCTACAACCTCGTCCTGGGGTCGCCGACGTCGGACACGACCGCGAACGCGCTGCTGACGACACTCACCAACACCACGCTCCGCCACGGCGCCGGCTACGGCCTCTACCTCTCGCACGGGTCGACGTTCGTCCCGGACGGCTTCGCGAACAACACCCTGATCGACAACGCACTGGGCGCTGCGCACGTCTCGGCGCAGGCGGCGCGCTGGCTCGACGCCGACACGACGTACGCCGGCAACGGCGATGACCACGTGCTCCTGGACGCTACGGACTCGCCGACGGACAACGTCGTCGACGACGCCACCTGGCCCGCGCTCGGCGACGGCGTGCGCTACCTGGTCGACGGTGTGATCGACCTTCGTGCCGTCCTGACCATCGCACCCGGCGTCACGCTGTCGTTCCTCGAGGACACGGGCATCTTCGCCCAAGACGAGGACGCCGGGATCGTCGCCGCTGGCAGTTCCGCGAGCCCGATCGTGCTCACCGGCGAGACGCCGGTCGGCGGCTCCTGGTACGGCGTGTACCTGCGCCAAGCGCGCATGGCCGGCAACGTCATGGACCACGTCACCATCGCCTACGGTGGCGGCGAGTTCGATGGCGGGGTCACGGGCTGGGTGGATAGCGGGAGGACGTTCAACCTGTCGATCGGACAGAACCCGATCAACGAGGTCGCGCAGATGCTCGTGACCAACAGCACCTTCAGTGACGCGGGCGTCTCGGGTTCCGGCAGCGGGTACGGGCTCTACGTCAGCTCCGGGTCGATCGTCAACCTCGACGCCTGTAGCGCGAACACCTTCACCGACAATCAGCAGGGTTGCCTGATCGACGACTGATCGCAGCCGGCCATCGACGCTCCCGCGCGCCACCGACGTCCTTCGTCGGTGGCGCGCCGCCGTGCGCCGGGCGGAGCCCGCCGGACGCGCTACCATCGCCGGTATGGACACACGCAGCGACCTCCCGCGACACGCGACCGTGAACCGCGACCTCTGGAACGGCATGGCGGACGACTGGATCGCATCGGGCGAGCGCAACTGGCGGCAGGGGGAGCCGACCTGGGGGACGTGGGGTGTGCCGGAGCGCGACGTCGAGATGCTGCCGAGCGACATGCGCGGCATGCGCGCCGTCGAACTCGGCTGCGGGACGGGGTACGTGTCGGCCTGGATGGCGCGGCGCGGCGCCGACGTGACGGGGATCGACGTGTCGGAGCGCCAGCTCGAGACGGCGCGGCGGCTCGCGGACGAGCACGGCGTGGCGCTCACGCTGCTGCACGGCAGCGCCGAGGCGACGCCGTTCGCCGACGAGGCCTTCGACTTCGCCATCAGTGAGTACGGCGCGGCGATCTGGTGCGACCCCGACGTGTGGATCCCGGAGGCGTACCGGATCCTGAAGCCCGGGGGTCGCCTGGTGTTCCTCGGCAACCACCCGCTGGCCCACGTGTGCGCCCCGCTCGACGGTAGCCTCGTGGGCGAGCGGTTGGTTCGGCCGTACTTCGGCATGCGGGTGCTGGACTGGACCGAGGTCGAGGTCGACCCCGGCGGCATCGAGTTCTGCCTCGGGCACGCCGACTGGTACGCGCTGTTCCGGCGCGTCGGTTTCGTCGTCGAGGACTACCGCGAGCTGCGTGCGCCCGAGGGTTTCGTGGGGGACGCGTTCGGCGTGCCCGCGGCGTGGGCAAGCCGCTGGCCGAGCGAGCAGGTGTGGAAGGTCCGCAAGATCGCCGCGGCGGAGGTGACGGCATGACGCTCGATCACATCCTCATCGCCGGTCCGGAGCTCGAGCCGCTCGAGGCGCTGGTGCAGGGGCGCACGGGGGTGACGCCGGTGCGGGGAGGGCGGCACCTGGGGCACGGCACGCACAACGCCTTGGTCGGCCTCGGCGCCGGCCACTACCTCGAGCTGCTGGCCGTCGACCCTGCGCAGGGCGGCGGACCGTTCGCTGCGTCCATAGCGCACCTGCGCGCCCCGGCGCTCCATACCTGGTGCGCGTTGGAGGGCACGGCGGCGACGGTCGCCGAGCGTGCCCGCGCGCTCGGCTTGACGCCTCGGCGCGAGCGGATGCAGCGCCGCCGACCCGACCGCAGCATGTTGGTGTGGGAGCTCGTCTTCCTGGACGGTCACCCGTACGGGCCGCTGGTGCCGTTCTTCATCGACTGGCAGAAGTCGAAGCACCCGTCCGCGGCACTGCCGCGCGGCGTGACGCTGGCGTCGCTCACGCTGACGCACCCCGACGCTGACGGTCTCAGCAGCCTGTTGACGAGCCTGGGCGGCGTGCCGGAGCCGGTGCGCGTGGAGCACGGCGAGGCCCCGGGCATCGCGGCCGAGCTGCGCCACGAGGGCGGCACGTGGACGGTCGAGGGGCCGTCGGCCGCCGGCGACGACCCCACGGCGAGCGGCCCCGCCTAGGTCGGGCGGCCTAGGTCGGGCGCGAGCGGCGCGCCGTCGGCCCGAGGCGGGCGACCGCTCCCGGCCGGGCGCCGCTCAATCGGCTCCGAGACCGCGCACCAGGGCGTCGAACTCGTCTTGCAGCGCTGAGCGCTCGCTCGCGAGCGCTTCGAGCCGCTGTCCGATCTCGGCCAGCGTGTCCTCCTGCTCGGTCAACTCGGCGACGTAGCGGCGGTACAGGGCGGAGTTCCGCTCGAGTGCCGCCATGTTCTGCCGCACGCGCGCCTGGTCGTCGACGATGGCGTTGCGACGCGCACGCTGCTCCGCGATGGCACGGTCGACCCGGACGAGCTCGCGCTGCAGTGCTGCGATCGCCTCGAGCTGCGCGCGCGTGTCGTCGCCAAGCTCGAGGTCCTGTAGATAGACCTCGATGCGTTCGAGCGGCACGCTCGACACCGCCACGCGCCGCGACTCGACGCGCTCGAGCACGACCTGCAGCGCGCACGGCTCGGCGCCTTCGCAGCGCGCGTGCTCGGCGACGTTCGGGTCGGTCGTGCCCTCGTCGTCCTCTGCGACGAGCGACACGCCGAAGCGGTAGGCGTCCGGGGTCATGGTCGGCGCCGGTGTGGGCGACACGACCTCGAAGCCGCTGCGGCGAGGGTGCTCGATCACCACGAAGCGCGTGACGTCGCCCCGGGGCGCGAGGCGGTACGTGGTGACGATGCGGCTGCGATGCTCGCTCACGAGCAGGGCGCCGTCGAAGCGGACCGACACCACCCGTTCGGGCTCCGAGCGCGTCTCGACGTCCAGCGCGATCTCGAGGTCGACGGCGTAGGCGAGCAGCCGGTCGTCGCCGGGCACGAGGTCGGGGACGAGCGCGGTGCCCGTGAAGCCGCCGACGTCGAACACGGTGACGGGCCCGGGCGCGAGGTGCAGCCCCGTGTCGTTCACGACGCGTACGGCGCGCAGCGGGTGGCGCGCGTCGACGCGCCCGTCGAACAGCGCGACCTCGAAGGCCGTCACGTCGGCCCGCAGGATCGGGACCAGCACCGACTCGAAGCGCCGCACGGTGACCGGGTCGCGCACGGTGTAGCTGAAGGTGGCGCCGGTGGCGCCGCCGTCGGCCAACGCCTCGACGCCGGTGCCCACGGCCGCTTCGGCGGCGAAGGCGTCGGCCATCGGGGCGGCGGGAGAGGGCGCGGCCATCAGCGAGCGCGACATCTCGCTGGCGATCGCGCCGGCGTCGGTCGGCGGCACGAACCCGGCGGTCACGGCGCTCTTGACGCGCGCTCGCTCGGCGTACACCGGCTCGAACAGCGCGCTGACGAACGACGCTGGCTGCCCAGCGACGAAGGTGACCTGGACGTCCTCGAAGTCGAGGCTGGTCGGGTTGTCGAAGATCGCCCACCCCTGCAGGTCGGCCGCGTCGCCGGCGGCGCCGAGCACGAGCCGGTAGCTCGTCTTCCACACCGGCATCTCGCGCAGGTACCCGACGCGCACCTCGCGCTCGCCGGCGCCGCTCAGCGCGATGCGAACGGGGACCTCGGCCGCGTCTCGGTAGGCCGCGATCGCAGCGAGCGCAGCGTCGATCTGGGTCCGCAGCGCCTCGCTCTCGAACGCGAGGTCGCGCACCTCGGCGAGGTCGACGCGTTGCAACCGACCGCCCTCGAACACGGTCAGGTACGCTCGCGGCGCCTCGCCGGCGACGTTCACACGCTCGACGCCGAGGATCACGCCCTCGACTTCCACGTCGGTGGTCACGCGCACGCGCTCGCCGCGAGCCTGCGCGAGCACGTCGGCGAGGCTCGGGTCGCGCGACAGGTCGATCGGGTACGAGCCGAGGATCCGCGCGAGCGGATCGCGCGTGCCGTAGCGGACACCGTCGACGCGGCCACCACCGAGGTCGGCGACGACCAGGCTCTGGAGCAGGTCGTCCATCGCCCCCGGCGGCACGCGCAGGTCGACCGTCGTGTCGCCGTCCACGACGCCGCCATGCTCGACGTACGCCACGCCCGTGCTGAAGATCACCACCCGCGTGACCGGGAGCTGGGCGCCGGCGGGCTCGAGGGGTTGGGAGGAGGCGGCAGCGAGCGTCGCGGCGACGAGGATGGTCGCCGCCACGCGCGGCCACGCCGGACGCGGGCGTGCGGGTGTGGTCATGTCCCCATCGTAATGATGGCGAGGCGCCGTATCATCGGGGAATGCACACGCCGATCGCTCGACGGACGCCACTGCTCGCACTCGCGTGCGCCGCGGTCGTCGCGCTCGCCGCGTGTGCGCCGGCGACGGGTCTGCAGCAAGACGGCAGCGTGGTCGTGCGCGCGGAGCGCGCCGGTGCCGGGTGGGAGGCGAGCGTGCCGCCGAGGTACGTCGCTCGGACGCTCGTGATCACGCGGCCGTGGGCGCGCTCGGTGGAAGTGCCGCGCGGCTTCGTCCCACCGCCCGGGACGTGCCGCGTGTGGCGTGTCGACCTGCCGCCGGCGCTGCAGCGTCCGTTCGAGCCCTGCCCCATCGGGACGCCCGACCTGCCTTCTGGCTCGTACCTGATCCGGGGCTGACGATCCCTCGCGTCGCTGACGGTGTCTGACATCGTTCTTCAGGCAGTGCGGCGCAATCTGTCGAATACGGCGTAACCAAGGCGTGATTCGACGGTCACCAACCCTCCGAAACGAGGTGACGCATGCGACCCCACGACGACGACGCCCCCCTCGCCCTCGTGCCCACCGGACGATTCCTGATCTTCCCTCAGGTGTCGCGTCCGGTGTTCATCATCAGCGCCTCGGTCATCCTCGCGCTGATGACCTTTGCCGCGGTCTTCACCGGGCCGGCAGAGGCCGTGTTCGCCAGCACGCAAGCCTGGATCACCGACGTGTTCGGGTGGTTCTACATCCTCGTGGTGACGCTGTTCCTCGTGTTCGTCGTCTACCTGGCCTTCAGCCGCTACGGCCCCGTCCGTCTCGGGGATGCGTTCGAGTCGCCGCGCTTCACCCTGGGTGGCTGGTTCGCGATGCTGTTCAGCGCCGGGATGGGGATCGGCTTGCTGTTCTGGAGCGTTGCGGAGCCGATGTACCACTACCTGCAGCCGCCGACGGGAGGGGCTCCGGACGCCACGGAGGCCTTGCGCTACACGTTCTATCACTGGGGGCTCCACGCGTGGTCCGTCTACTGCGTGGTCGGTCTCGCCATCGGCTACTTCGCCTACCGTCA
>SLSM01000099.1 GCA_007130445.1 Trueperaceae bacterium
GCGGCGTGTCGGTGTCGAGCCTGGCCGACATGGAGGTGCTGTTCGACGGCATCGATCCCGAGGCCGTGACGACCTCGATGACCATCAACGCCCCCGCCAGTCCGATCTGGGCGATGTACCTCGCCATGGCGCAGCGCCGGGGCGCCGACCTCACGCGCGTGGGCGGCACGACGCAGAACGACATCCTCAAGGAGTTCATCGCCCAGAAGGAGTACGTGATCCCACCGGAGCCGTCGGTGCGGCTCGTCGTCGACACGATCGAGTGGGGGCCGCGCGAGGTCCCGCGTTGGAACGTCGTCTCCGTGTCGGGCTACCACATCCGCGAGGCGGGGTCCACGGCGGTCCAGGAGCTCGCGTTCACCCTCGCGAACGGGCGGCACTACGTGCAACGCACCGTCGACCGCGGTGTCGACGTCGACGCCTTCGCGCCCCGCATCAGCTTCTTCTTCAACGTGCACAACGACTTCTTCGAGGAGATCGCGAAGCTGCGCGCCGCGCGCCGGATCTGGGCGCGCTGGTTGCGCGAGGACTTCGGGGCACGCGACCCTCGCTCCTGGACGTTGCGCACCCACGCCCAAACGGCGGGGGTGTCGCTGACGGCGCAGCAGCCGCTGGTGAACGTCGCGCGCGTGGCGGTGCAGGCGTTGGCCGGCGTGCTCGGCGGCGCCAACAGCCTGCACACCGATGCGTACGACGAGGCGCTCGCGCTGCCGACCGAGGCGGCGGCGCTCCTCGCACTGCGGACGCAGCAGGTGATCGCGCACGAGTCGGGCGTGGCGAACGTGGTCGACCCGCTCGGTGGGTCGTACTTCGTCGAGCATCTCACCGACGAGATGGAGCGTCGAGCGCTGGCGCTGGTGGCTGTGATCGACGCGCAGGGTGGCGTCGAAGCCGCGATCGAGAACGGCTGGTTCGCCCGCGAGATCGGCGACGCCAGCTACGCCGAACAGCGTGCCGTGGAGGCCGGTGAACGGGTGATCGTTGGCGTCAACGCCTTCCAGGCGGAGGCGCCGCGGGTGCCGCTGCAGCACGTCGACGCGAGCGTCGCGCGCTCCCAAGCGGAGCGCTTGGCCACGGTGCGCGCGGAGCGTGACGACGCGGCTGCACGCGCGGCACTGGCCGACTTGCGCGACGCGGCCGTCAGTGGCCGCAACAGCATGCCGTCGTTCATGCGCTGCGCCCACGCGCTGTGTACGCTGCAGGAGCAGATGGACGTCCTCCGTGACGTGTTCGGGGTATACGAGGAGCCGGTGGTGTTGTGAGCGAGGGTCCAATCCGTGTGGTGATCGCGAAGCCGGGTCTCGACGGCCACGACCGTGGTGCCAAGGTCGTGGCTCGGGCGCTGCGTGATGCAGGTATGGAGGTCGTGTACACCGGCCTGCGCCAGACGTCGGCCATGATCGTCCGGGCAGCCGTGCAGGAAGACGCCGACGCAGTTGGCCTGTCGGTGCTCTCCGGCGCTCACATGCAGTACTTCGAACAGGTCGCTGCGGGCCTCCGGGCCGCCGGCTCCGACGACGTGGTGCTGTTCGGCGGTGGCATCGTGCCAGACGACGACCTGCCGGCGCTGCGTGCGGTCGGCGTCGAGCGCGTCTTCACGCCCGGTGCGTCGACCGAGGAGATCGTGCGCTTCCTGCGCGCGGCGGTAGCGGAGCGCCGCGCGCGACGTGCAGGAGCGCAGGACGGGGCTGTCGGACGATGATCTCGGCTCGGGAAACGTCTCACGACGCGCTCAGGCGACGCCGGTATCGTGAGCGACAGATGTGTACGGCAAGGTCCATGCCAACGTGATGGCGCCCACCGGCGCGCGCAGCCTCCTCGTCGTCGTGTGCGCCGCGCTCCTGGCGACCGCAGCTGCCGAGAGCTTCGCGCTGCGCACCGTCCAGCCCGGAGACTCGGTCGGCTCGATCGCCAACCGGTTCGGCGTGGCCTCGACCACCGTGCTCCAGGCGAACGGCCTCAACGGCACCCTGATACGGCCCGGCGACGTCCTGCGCGTGCCGCTCGGCGAGGCGGTCGGCGGAATCGTCGAAGCGGCCCCGGACCCTCCGCCGGGCTTCCGGCGTCACGTCCTCGCTACCGGCGAGACGCTGTCTGGCATCGTCGCCCGCTACGACATCACGCTCCGCGCCCTCGTGGGCGCGAACCCCGATCTCTCGTCGCTCGATCGCTTGCCGGTCGGCGTCGAACTGCTGATCCCACCGGGCGAGGGGCTCGTCGTCCCGCTCGACGATCCCTCACGACTGACGGAGCTGATCGCGCTGTACGGCGCCGAACCGGTCGCCGTGGCGCGCGCGAACGCCTTGCGCAGTCCGTTCGACCTCCGGCCCGGGATGCTGCTCTTCCTCCCCGAGGTGGCGCCCGCGGCCGCCCTCGAGCGGCTCGCTGCGGTGCGCGAGGCCGAGAACCGCTACATATGGCCGGTGCACGGGCGCCTGACCAGCTACTTCGGTCGCCGCAACCTCGGCATGGGCACGGCCGCGTTCCACCGTGGCATCGATGTCGCGGCTCCGACGGGGACGCCGATCGTCGCGGCCCGCTCGGGCACCGTGACGTTCGCCGGCTGGTCGACACGCGGGTACGGGAACCTGGTGCGCATCCGGCACGCTGGCGGCGCGGAGACCTGGTACGCGCACGCCAGTCGGATCCTGGTGTCGGTCGGGCAGCACGTCAACCAGGGTGAGCGGATCGCGCTCGTGGGGTCCACGGGGCTCTCGACCGGGCCGCACCTGCACTTCGAACTGCACGTCGGTGGCGGCGCGATCGACCCCTTGGGCGAGCTGCGCTGAGTCGTCGGCCGAGCGAGGCGGTCAGCCGTTCGTCGCCCACAAGAGACGCCCGCACGACGGGCAGCGGGTCACCCCTTGGCCCTTGCGGACCTTCTGCACCACGAAGATCGGTAGCCGCACGTTGCAGCCGCCACACGTCCCCGCCTCGGTCACCGGGACCACGCCGAGGCCGCGGCGCGCTTTGCGTACCTGCTCGTACTGCTTCAGCAACATGGCCGACACGCCGTGTGCGAGCCGCGCTCGCTCCACGCCGAGTTCACTGACGCGCTCGTCGAGCGACTCGACGCGCGCTCGCTCGTCGGCCTCGAGCGCCTCGAGTTCGGGACGCAGCGTCGTGACCTGCGCTTCGAGCTCGTCCACGGCCGCCTGCCGCGCCTCTTGCTCCTCGAGCAGCGGCATCGTGTCTTCTTCGAGCTCCTGCAGGCGCGTTGCGAACTGCAGCTCTTGGTTCTGGAACTGCGACGCCTCCTTGCTCGTCGACGCTCGCAGCGCCGACTCGGCGGCCGACTTGCGGCGTTCCTGGAGCGATCCGAGCTCGATCTCGCTCGCGTTGATCCGCTGCCTGAGGCCGTTCAGTTCGGCTTTTCGCCGAGCCAGTTCGGCCTCGAGCGCATCGTGCCGTGCGCGCATGTCCACCAGGGCGGGTGGCGTCTGCGCCCGCTCCGCGGCGAGCGCGTCGAGTTCGAGGTCGAGCGCTTGCACCTCGCTCAGCGTCTGCAGCATGCCGCCTCCTGCAAGCAAACGCTCCGCGCGGCGGGCGCCGGGCGGAGCGGGGGTGACTCGGTCGTAGTGAGCGTTTGCACGTCGCCGAGTGTACCACCCGTCGACCCCGAGGCGCCGAGCGCACGTATGATGCCGGACATGATCGAAGACGGTGTCGACGCCTTCCTCTCGCGCTTCGCCGCGCAGGCCGCCTCGGTCGAGGTCGCCTCGCGGGTCGAGGGGAGCCCCCTCTTGGAGTGCCTCACCGACGATGCCGTGCTGTATCTGCTCGAACGCACCGGGCCCTACGCCGTGTCACGCGGCCCTGCGCGCGTCGTCGTGCAGCCGGAGACGGCCACGCTCGTGCGCCTCGACCCGGGCGATCCAGGACCGCTTCGCCACGTCGAGTCGCTCGGTGTCGGCGTGCTGGTGGCCACTGGGGTGGTGCGCTCGCTGGAGCCGCCCTTCGTCGTCGTGGACGCCGGCATGCCGCTCGTGGTCGCGGCCGACGTCGTGCCGGACGGCCTCGCGGTCGGCGACCGTGTGCGCTTCCAGAGCCGAGCCCCGGTGCACGGCTTCGTGCTCCCGCCGGAGCGCGACCGCGCGTCGGTGCGAACCGACGACCTCGTGTGACGTACCCCGCGGGCGGGGCACACGCGTTCACACCCAGGCACGTGCGCGTCGATCTGCCGCTCGGCCACCGCTTCCCCATGGCGAAGTACGACCGCCTGGCCGCACGGCTCGAGCGTGACGGCTGGCATCTCGAGCGGTCACCGAGCGTGTCGTGGGAGGCACTCGCCGCGGTCCACGACGCCGCCTACCTCGACGCCGTCAGGACCGTCTCGCTGGACGCTCGTGCCGAACGCAGGCTGGGCTTCCCGCAGTCGCACGCTCTGGTGCAACGGTCGGTCGCGTCGACCGGTGGCACGGTCGCGGCGCTCGCCCGCGCGCTCGGCCAAGGCCTCGGCGTGCACCTCGCGGGGGGTACCCACCACGCGTTCGCCGACCGGGGCGAAGGCTTCTGCGTGTTCAACGACCTGGTCGTGGCCGCCAGAGCGCTGAGGACCAGGGCTCCGCGCGTCCTGGTCATCGACCTCGACGTCCACCAGGGCAACGGGACGGCCGACCTGGCCGCCGACGACCCGGACCTGATCACCTACAGCGTCCATGGCGAGCGCAACTACCCGTTCCAGAAGTCGCGCTCCGACCTCGACCGGGCACTGCCGGACGGCATCGACGACGACGGGTACCTGGCCGTCGTCGCCGCCGACGTCCCGCGCCTCCTCGCCGAGCACGCGCCGAGCGCCGTCTTGTACCAGGCCGGTGTCGACGTGTTGGCGGGCGATCGCTTCGGGCGCATGGCGCTCACGATCGACGGCGTCGAGGCGCGTGACCGGCTCGTGGCGGGCGCATGCGCGCAGCGGGGCATCCCACTCGCCTATGCCCTGGGCGGCGGCTATCACCGCGACGTCGACGTGACGGTCGAGGCGCATCGCCGTGGTCTCGAGGCGATCGTCGAGGTGTGTCACGGCCCGGGGTCGGTCGTGAGCGGCGCCGCCCCCATGCCGGGCGTCTGCTAAGCTGCCGAGTCGTGCGTACCAGCCTTCGTCCCACCACCGCCCCCAACCCGTTCGGAGCGCCCTACGTCGCACCGATCCGCGAGGTCGCGCCGGGTTCGCCGGCCGAGGCTGCCGGCGTCGGCGTCGGTTGGTCGCTGGTGAGCGTGAACGAGGCGTGGGTCAGCGACGTGCTCGCCTACCGTCGCGAGCTCGCCAAGGGCGAGGCGACGCTCCTCGCGTGCGATCCGGCAGGCGAGCGCAGCGTCCGCTTCCAGGTGGCCTGGGAGGACCCGGGTCTGGAGTTCGACGACGTGATCTTCGACGGGTTGCGGCTGTGCGCCAACAAGTGCGAGTTCTGCTACGTGCACCAGATGCCCAAGGGCTTCCGCAAGAGCCTGTACGTCATGGACGACGACTACCGGACCAGCTTCCTGTACGGCAGCTTCGTGACGCTGACGAACCTGACCGACGACGACATCCAGCGCGTCCTCGACGAGCACCTGTCGCCCCTGTACGTCTCGGTGCACACCGCCGACGAGGACCTGCGGGCCGACATGATGAAGTGGTGGCGCCTGAAGGTCCAAGACCCGCGCGCCACCCGCATCCGCGACATGATCGAGCGACTGGAGCCGATCGATCTCTACACCCAAGTGGTCGCCCAACCTGGGCGCAACGACGGTGAGGCGCTCGACGCGACGCTCGCATACCTGACGTCCCGCCCCAACGTCCAAGCGGTCGCCGTCGTGCCCGTTGGACTCACCGGTCACCGGCGCAACCTGCCCGACCTGCGCGGCTACCGGCGCGACGAGGCCGGCCAGGTGGTGGACCAGGTGGAGTCGTGGCAGGCGCGGCTACTGGCGGAGCGGGGGAGCCGGATGGTCTTCCTGGCGGACGAGTTCTACCTGGTCGGGGAGCGTCCGCTGCCGTCGGCCGACGCCTACGAGGGCTTCGAGATGCTCGAGAACGGCGTCGGGATGGTCCGCGACTTCCTCGCTCCCGGGATCGACGTCGCCGCCCTGCCGAGTGGCTTGGGCTCCCCGAGGCGTGTGCTCTGTGCGACGGGGACGCTGTTCGCACCCGTGCTCGAGGCCGCGCTGGCTCCCTTGCGCGCCGTGCGAGGGCTGGACCTCGAGGTGCGCGCGCTCACGAACCGGACGTTCGGTGACGTCACCACGGTGGCGGGACTGCTGGCCGGCCGCGACGTGCTGACGCAGGTGCGCCCCGGCGAAGCCGATGTGCTCCTGCTCAGCCCCAGCATGCTGAAGTACGGCACCGAGACGCTGCTCGACGATCGCACCCTCGACGACCTGCGGCGCGAACTCCGTATGGACGTCGCGGTCGGTGGTCAGGACATCCAGGCGCTCGCCGACGCGATCGTCTCCGGAGTCGCCGTCGGCTCGGATCCGCAGTTCGGGTACTCCACCCACGCGATCAAGGAGACGGTCGGGCAACACTGAGCGCGCGCGGCGCGAGACGGTCGGGGCGGACGTCGGTCGGTGACGCCAGCCACGCCGTCCGGGCGCGGTGGTAGCGTGGGGATATGTCCGCGCTGGCGCCGCGCGTCGCCGCCTACCTCCGGTTGATCCGGTTCCAGCACACCCTGTTCGCGCTCCCGTTCGCGTACACCGGCATGCTGCTCGCCGCAGGCGGCTGGCCGGGGTGGGTGACCTTCGCGTGGGTCACCGTCGCCATGGCCGGCGCGCGCACGACCGCGATGGCGCTCAACCGCGTCATCGACGGCCGCATCGACGCGCTCAACCCGCGGACGCGAGGGCGCGAGATCCCAGCCGGCGTGATCGAGCCGCGCGGAGCGCTGACGCTGGCGGTTGCCGGTCTCGCAGCCTTCGCGATCGCAGGCTGGGCGCTCAACCCCTTGACCTTCGCCCTCTTGCCCGTCGCGACGGTGTTCATGGTCGCGTACCCCTACACCAAGCGGTTCACCTGGGCGTGTCACGCCTTCCTGGGCGTCACGATCGGCGCCGCGGCGGCCGGAGGCTGGATCGCGGTGACCGGCACGTTCGATCCGGCCGCGTGGTGGTTGTGGCTCGGCGTCGCCGCTTGGATCGCCGGGTTCGACGTCGTGTACGCCATGCTCGACGAGCGCTTCGATCGCGACCACCGCGTGCACAGCGTGCCTGCGCGCTTCGGCACTGAGACTGCGCGGCGCGTGGCGATCGGCGGGCACGCCGTGGCCTGGCTGGCGTTGGCGGTGGCCGCGTTCATCACCGGCCTGGGGACGTGGGGGTGGCTGGGCTTGGTGGCCGTCGCGGCGTCGTTCGTCCATCAACACCGTCTGGTGGCGCAGCGGGGCGCCGCCGAGGCGTTGCGCGCGTTCGACGCCAACCTCTGGGTGGGGATGATCGTGCTCGCCAGCGTGGCGCTCGATCTCGCGTTGCGCACTGGTTGACGCGCTCGCGTCGTGACATCTGAGCGGTTGACAGTGGCCGCTGCTGTCGGTAGGCTCGACGGTGCGTGGAGCCGTAGTGTAGCGGTTAGCATATCTGCCTGTCACGCAGAAGGTCGCGGGTTCAAATCCCGTCGGCTCCGCCACGAACGCCCCCCGGTCAGCACCGGGGGGCGCTGTCGTGTGGCGTGCGCGGCGCTCGACGATCGCAGCGCTTCGGGTGCGAGGCCATACGTCGTAGAGCGTCGCTGCGGGTAGCATTCGGACATGTTGTTGCCGATCTTCCCTCTCGACGTCGTGGCGTTCCCCGGCATGACGGTGCCCCTGTACGTGTTCGAGGCACGCTACCGGCGGCTGGTGCGCTTCGTGCTCGAGCACGAACCGAAGCGCTTCGTGATTGCGCTCGCCCGGCCGCGTGGCCTCGACGAGGACGCGCCATCGATGGCCGAGGTGGGCACCGTCATGGACGTGGTGCGCGTCGAGGAGCGGATCGACGGCACGTACGAGCTGCTCGCACACGCCCAAGAGCGCACCCGCGTCGCCCCGACCGAGCGCGAGGACGTCCCCGAGCCGGACGGCGTCACGCGGCCCCTGTACTTCACGCCGCTCACACCCTGGCCGCTCGAGCGCGACGACCCGAACGAGGAGCGCATCGCCGCTTGGGACGCCCTGGAAGCGTTCCGCCACTACGCCGCGACCGTCTTCGCGTTCGACGCCCAGGAACAGATCGACGCGAACCTGCCCGAAGACCCGCTGTTCCAGGCCTCACTGGTGTGCGCCAACGTGCGCGTTCCGAGCGCGTCGCGCCAGGTCCTGCTCGAGGCGCCTTCACTGATCACACGCTTCCGCTTGGCCCAGAAGCTCATCGAGGAGCGGCTCGCTGCGCACGCTCCCGTGTTGGACGACGCCGAGTGAGGGATGCCGGCGGCGCGGACGGCCTCGCGGCGCTGACGTCGGAACGTGAGCACGCCCTGACCTTCCGGTGGGACGACCTGCCGGCCGTGACCGGCGACCTCGCCGGCATCGGTGGTCGCATCCGCGCCGAGAGCGACGACTTCGACGTGAGGGAGATCCCCGCCTACCTCCCGGAGGGTCGGGGCAGCCACACCTTCGTGCGGGTCGAGAAGGTCGGGCTCACGACGCGCGATCTCGTGGTCGCGCTCGTGGCCGCGGGCGTCCCCGACCGCGCCGTCGGCGTGGCCGGCCTGAAGGACAAGATGGCCCGGACCGAGCAGTGGTTGAGCGTCCCCAATGCGCACGCCGATGCGGTCGCCGCGCTCGAGGCGACGCCCGGCGTACGAGTCCTCGAGGTCAGCCGCCATCGAAACAAGCTCGGCATCGGCCACCTGCGTGGGAACCGCTTCCGTATCCGCGTGCGCGACGTGGCCGCCGGCTCCGGCGAGCGTGCCCGGTCGATCCTAGCCGCCCTCGCCGAGCGGGGCGCCCCGAACTACGTCGGACCGCAGCGCTTCGGTCGCTTCGGTCGCAACGCCGTCGACGGCTACCGCGAGGTACACGGGCAGGTCATGCCTGGAGGCCACCGGTTGCGACGCTTCTTCGTCGCGGCCCTGCAGTCGCAGATCTTCAACGCGCTGCTCGCTGCGCGCGTGCGGGACGGCCGCTTCGCGACGGTCGTCGACGGCGACTGGGCCCGCAAGCACGACACGGGTGGGACGTTCGAAGTGCACGACGCAGCCGTGGAGGCGCCGCGGGCGCTCGCCCTCGCCATCTCCGCGACGCTTCCGCTGTACGGCAGCAAGGTCCGGCTCTCGGCCGGGACGGCGGGCGCCGACGAGGCTGCGCTGCTGGATCGGCTGGGACTGCGTTGGGAGCAGTTCCGTGCTCGCCGCGGCGACCGGCGCATCACACGGCTCGTCGACCTCGACGCGACGGTCGAGGAGGAGAGCGAGATCAGCGCGCTGACGCTCGCGTTCACGCTCCCCAAGGGGAGCTACGCGACGACGCTGGTGCGCGAGATCACGAAAGTGGCGGTGGACGCTCCGCTCGACGAAACCGGAGACGGCTGAAGACCGGGGCCGGCCGCGTGGCGACGGCGCCCTCACGGCCCAGGCGACGCCACAGGAGTTCGAGCAGGAAGAGCGCGAGTGCGGCCACGGCTGGCCATACCCAGACCGGTGACCAGCGTCGCGTGGCGGGCGGCTGGTAGGCGGCCGGGTCCGTGATCACGACGCCCCCGGTGCGCACGGCCAGGTCGGCCAGCACCGCAGCACCGTCGACCGACGCGAACTCCGGGTCGGGTGTCGCGACCTGGCGCCGCGCGACGACGTCCTGGGCATCGGAGATCACCATCGTTCCGCCGCTGCCGCTCACGTCGACCTGCGCCGCGTAGCGGCCGGGGGCGACCTGCTGCAAGGGCACCTGCTGACCCTGGAAGCGCGCCGTGAGCCGCGCGTCGTTCACATAGGCGCCGTCGCGTACGGCGTCGACGACCACCTCGAGGCGGGCGCCGCTGCGAGTCGTCGTGACCGTGTACTGGTCGGGGCGCGCCTGCAGCCACCGCACCACGCCTCCGAGCAGCCCGGGGAGGTCGGACCAACGCCCGAGCGCGCCGGCCCAGGCGTTCAGGTCGGTGGTGAGGGCGGCGCTGCGACCGAGGCCGTGACGCCCCACCGCGAGCAACGGCTCCGCGTCGACGCCGACGATCAGCGCCTCGGCGTCGGAGCGCAGCGTGGTCGACACGTAGGCGTCCACGCTCGGCAACGCGCCGTCGACGGGGAAGAGCGGGTGCCTACGGGCCGTCGGGATCGTCGGCTCGGCGCGCAGCAGGTCGCGCGTCGCGGTGAGTGCCTCGTTCGTGAAGATCCGTGGGAGCGTGCTCGGGTCGGCCGCCTCGTAGAAGCGCCCGCCGCCGCCGCGGGCGATGGCGCTGAGCTGCTCCGAATCGGCCTCTCCGATCGCGATCGTCGACGTGGTGATACCGTCGCGCCGACCCTCCTGACCGACGTCGAACCAGTTGGGCGGCGTGCCGCCACCGAAGGGACCGGTGCCGTCGAACAGGAAGCCGTCGGAGAGGACGATCACGTGCTTGATGGACGCGTCGACGTCGCGCAGCGCGTCGAGTGCCATGCGGTAACCGGGCAACAGGATCGTGCCGCCCTGCGCCTCGATGGACAGGATCGCGTCGCGCATCTCGAGCTTCCCGCGATCGGTGGCGGGTCGCAGCTCGAACGCCCAGCGCGTCAGCGCCGGGTCGCTGAACACGATGAGACCGACGAGGTCGTCCTGGTACGCCAGGTCGACCACGTCGAGCGCGCCGCGCTTGGCGATCTCCAGGCGGCTCGGGTTTCCCGCCACCATCGACATCGAGATGTCGAGGACGATCACCATCGCCACCTGCGGCAGGGTGACGTCGGTGCGGACATCGGATGCCACGGGCAATACGGCATCGAGCGGGGTGCGGTACCAACCGCCGAGGCCGAAGCCGTCGGGACCTCCGGTCTTGAGGAGACCACCGCCTTGCTCGACGTAGCGAGCGAGCAGTTCGAGCTGACCGCTCGAGAAGTCGTCCACACCGCCGCGAACGACGATGGCACCGTAATCGAGCGGTGCCCGCACGATCTCGGGCCCTCCCGTGACCACGTCGATGCCCTGCGCACGGAGCAGTGCGGCAGTCGCCGCGTCACCGATCACGAGCACCGGGGCGTCCTGGCTGACGACCACCTCCGCCGCTTGGCGGTCGTCGGACGTCGGCTGGTCGAAGTCCACCTCGACGGTCGCCTCGACGCGCAGCACGCCGGCGGCGCCTGCCACGACCTCGAATGGCAGCGCATGTCGACCGGGCTGGAGCTCGTGCGTGGTGGCGGACAGCGCGGCGCCGTCGACGCTGGGCCGCAGCGTGAGCTCGGCGGCGCGGTCGAGTTCGACCACGGCGACGGCCTCGAGCGTCGCACCCGGCGGCGCACGGTCGGGGACGAGCAGGGCGCTCACACGCGCGTTCGGTGCCGGGTCGACGTGGAGCACGTCGACCGGTACCGTGGGCAGGGCCGTACGCACGTCGCCGCGCGACGCGATCCCGTCGCTCACCAGCACGATACGCGCAGGCGCGTCGGCGCTCGCGACCTGCAGAGCGCGCGCGATGTCGGTCGCGCCACGGTCCAGGACGCTCGGGACGTCCGACGTCGGGCCCGGCACGCGAGCCGTGTCGGCTGCGAAGTACAGCGTGGTGGTCTCGTCGCCCCACGTGTCGAGCGCGAAGCCGCGCGCCGTCTCGAGCGCTCCGGCGCGGACGCTGTCGGAGACGTCGACGAGCAGGACCGTGCGGTCTCGGTCACGAGGCAGTTGGGGCTGCGCCAAGGCGATCACCAGCAGCGCGAGCGTCAGCGCGCGCCACACCCGCCGGTGGCCGAGTGGGAGCAGCGGCAGTGCGAGCAGGGCGAGGAGCACCCAGGGCGCCGCGAAGAGGTGCGACAGACCTTCCATATCCCGAGGCTACCGCGCGCGAGCCGACTGATATGATGGCCAGGTGCCGGAGACGCGCGCGCCGTATGTGCTGATCGCGATGGCGACCGAGGACCGAGGGGCTGGATTGTCGTCGATCGTGACGGGCCTCGACCTCGCGGTCGAGGTCTTCACGGACGTCGAGAAGCTGCTGTACCACACGCGCGTCGCCGTCCCAGAGGCGGTGGTGCTCGAGCATGCGCTCGTCGCCAAGGTGCCGCAACTCGACCTGATCGGGTTGCTGCGGCGACGGCCGTCGCTCGCCGACGTGCCGTTCGTCTACCTCGGCCCGGACAGCGCCGAGCAGGAGGCGGGCATCGTCGAGTCCGGCGTCGACGTGTACGTCACGCTGCCCACCTCGCCGAGCGTCGTGCGTTCGTACCTGCAGCGGCTCCTGGGCCGGCGTCAGTCGGAGCGCGGCCTGCGGGCGGCGCTCGAGCAGTCGCGTCGATTCGAGCAGGCGTACAAGGAGTCCGAGCGCGTCAAGGACGACCTGATCCACATGCTCGTGCACGACCTCAAGAGCCCGATCTCGAGTGTGATGGGCCTGCTCGACCACAGCTTGGAGATGCTCAAGGGGAGCGGTCGCGAGGACGCAGGCCTCGACGAGTTGCTGTCGCTGGCGCGGAGCGAGTCGCAACACCTGCTCAATCTCGCAGCCAACATCCTCGACGTGCGGCGGATGAAGGACGGGCACATGCCCTACGCTCCCTCGAGCGTCGCGAGCCTCACCGACCTGGCCAAGGAGGCCCTCGGCGACGTGTCCGGCGGGCCGCGCGACCGACACTTCGGGTTCCTCGTTCGCCCCGAGGCCGAGCAGCTCGTGGCCGACTCCGGCCTCCTCCGGCGGATCCTGGCCAACCTGATGGCCAACGCGATCAAGCACACGCGTCGCGGCGGCTACATCGACTTCCGAGCGTGGAAGCAAGACGATGCGTTCGTGCTGTCGGTGCGCGACGACGGTGAGGGCATCCCCGAGGTCGACCAGAAGCGCATCTTCAACGCTTTCGAGCAATCGCGCCACACCGTCCACGATCGCTACGACACGGGCATGGGTCTGACGTTCTGCAAGCTCGCCGTCGAGAAGCACGGTGGCAGGATCTGGGTCGAGTCCAAGGTCGGTCGCGGAAGCACGTTCTACTTCACGATCCCCGTCGACGTCACGGCGCCCCTTGCCGATGCCGACGTGATGATCGTGGGTGGCTGAGATCTCATCGGACGTACGCCCCACACCGGGGTGGCGCTTCGAGTCCGAGTTGTGGAACGAGGGTTTCGCCACGGTGGCCGGCGTCGACGAGGCTGGCCGCGGCGCGTGGGCCGGGCCGGTCGTCGTGGGCGTGGTGGTCCTCCCGGTGGCCGTCCACCCGTTCGTCGACTCCAAGACCGTCGCCGCGCCCCGGCGCGCGTCGCTCGCGGCCGAGGTGCGCGCGCGGGCCCTGGCCTGGGCCATCGTCGAGGCGGACGCGGGTGAAGTGGACGCCATCGGCGTGTTGAACGCCACGCTGGCGGCGGCCGAGCGCGGGGTGCGGGCGTTGGCGGGCCACGCGATCGCCGTGGCCGAGCTCGGGCGCCGCGCCGACCCGCCGATCGACGCGCTGGTCACCGACTACTTGCGGCTGCCGACGCAGCGCTGGGGTGACTGGGATGGACCGCGCGGGATCAGACACCCGGCGCGCGCCGACGCGCTCTCGTACCAGGTCGCAGCCGCCAGCCTGCTCGCCAAGACGCACCGCGACGACGTCATGCGCGCCGCAGCGGTACGCTGGCCTGAGTACGGCTTCGAACGCCACAAGGGGTACGGGGCGCCCGAGCACCGCTCCGCGCTCGCTCGCGTCGGACCCTGTGCGTGGCATCGTCGGACATTCCGCCCCGTCGCGGCGCTCGCGCCCCGGCGAGGGCTCGATCGGTCGGAGGAAAGCACGTGCCAAACGCCATCGGTGTGACGTTCGACAACGGCCCGAAGCTCCATTACGTGGAGGCGCCACCGCAACCGCCGGGCATCGGCACACGCGGCGTCGTCGCCACGCGTCGCGGTCTGGAGGTCGCCTTGGTCCGCACCGACGTGCGCGAGGAGGGACGCACCAGCGGGCACTACGTGCGCGATGCGGAGGCCGACGACCTGCAGACCTTCGAGCAGCTCCGGACGAAGGGCGAGGATCTCACCTGGCTGCTCCGGGCCCGCGCTCGCCAGGCAGGTGCAGACATCAAGGTCGTCGCCTGCGAGTTCACGCTCGACGAGTCCGTGCTGGTCGTGTCGTACACGGCCGAGGGGCAGGCGCCGCTGCGCGTGTTGGCGCAGGAACTCATGCGCTACACCCAGGCGCGTCTCGAGTTCGTCAACGTGGGTCCGCGCGACCAGGCTCGCATGCTCGGCACGCTCGGCGCGTGCGGCACCGGCTCGTGCAGCTCGACCTGGCTCCAATCGTTCAGTGCCGTGTCGATACGGATGGCGCGCGATCAGCAACTGCCGCTGAACCCGGAGAAGATCACGGGTCCCTGTGGGCGCCTGATGTGCTGCTTGCAGTACGAGCACGAGATGTACCGCGAACTGCTCAAGGGGATGCCGAAGAAGGGCGTCAAGGCCTGCCACGAGGAGAGCGGCGTGTGCGGCCGGGTCGTCAAGCTCAACCCGCTCGCGCGCACGGTCGACCTGCGCACCGACGAGGGTGCATTCCACGAGTTCCCCGCCGACGAGGTGAAGCGCCAGCACGGAGCCGGCTAGGCTCCGTGCCGGCTCAGCCGGGATCTGCGTCGCCCCACACGCCTCGCAGCGTCAACGCGAGACGCTTCAGCGTCAACGCGCGGTGGACGTAGTGGGCGTTGGCGTTCTCGGCCTCCTCGAGCGCGGCGTCGCAGGCCACGTACACGGCCGCGCCGCGAGCGCGAGCGGACTCGCGCAGCAGACCAGGCACGAGTTCGAGGTCTGCCTCCCAGGCGTCTTGCAGATCGCGCAGGGCCGCGAACGTCGCACCCAGGGAGGTCGGCACGGCGGCGGTGAAGGCTGCGACGGCGCTCCGAGCCGCGCTGGTCGCCGCGTCGTCGCGCAGCCGAGCGGGGCGTCCCAGACGGAGTGCCGGATGCGGGTGATGGCGCCGCCACGTCTCTGCATCGGGGGTGACCGGCGCGAAGCGCACGACGGTGCAGCGCGACGCGACCGTCGGCAAGAGCGCGTCGGGACCCGAGGCGACGAGCACGATCACGGCCCTCGCGGGCGGCTCTTCGAGCGTCTTGAGGAAGGCGTTGGCGGCGGCCTCGCCGAGCTCCTCGGCAGCGTCCACGACCCCGACGCGTACCCGCTCCGTCGGTGCGTGGGCGAGCCACGGCCCGAGCGGATCCGGATCGCCGTCGGGACGGTCGACGAGCTGGTCGATGCCGATCACGCGGCGCCTGGTCGGGCGCCCGTCGCGCGTCGTCGCCGGCGCCGCCACCTCGCGATAGTCCTGCAGGGACGCCATGCCGTCGTCGACGTCGCGCCACGTCAGGCACGGCGCGCACGCTCCACACGGCTCGTCGAGACCGGCCCGGCAGTTCAGGTAGGCCGCGAACCAGCGTGCCGCGACACGCCGGCCGACACCGTCGGGACCGGCGAACAGGAACGTGCGGGCCCCCCCGGCTGCGAGCTGGCGCAGCGTCGCGAGGGCCGCCTCCTGACCGATCGGGCGCGGCAGGCTCATCGACCCAGCGGGAGGCGCGACGCGAGGCTGGCAGGGTAGCCCGACTCCTTCAAGGCCTTCTGGACGCGGTTGACATCGTAGGGGACGCGTCGGACCTCGAAGCGGCGCAGGGTAGCGTCGTAGAGGCCGTACGACGCCAGCGGGATGCCGTCACGCGGTTGACCCACGGCACCGGGGTTCAAGAACGCCTGTGCGGCCGGGGGGACCCGGTACCGCTCGCCGGTCGCCCGGAAGGCCACCGATCGCCACAACTCGCCGTCGGTCGTGCGGACGGATGCGAAGACCTTGGGGACGTGCGTATGGCCGACGAGGCCGACGGGCTGTTGCAGGTAGGGGAGGTTGGCCTGGGCGTTGGCGACGGTCGAGAGGTACTCGAAGCGGTGGCGGAACGCGCCGTGCGCGGCCTGCCAACCGGCTCCGGACGCCTCGTCGCGCATCGCCCGCAGCAGCGCGACCGTCCCGGGCTCGAGGCGCTCGAGCTGGCGCGCCAACACGTCGCTGACGAGCGACTCTTCCAAACTCTCGTAGCCGTCGTCGCCATCGATGAGCGCGAGCATGAGCGCGTCGTGGTTGCCGAGCAGCATCGCGACCGGGGCGAGGCGCTCGAGCAGCGCGGCGCACTCGTTCGGGAACGGGTGATACCCGACCAGGTCACCCAGGAAGACGGCTGCGTCGAAGCCGTGCTTCTCGGCGTCGCGCACGACCGCCTCGAACGCGGGTGCGTTGGCGTGCACGTCGCTGACGACCAAGAGCCGCATCGCACGAAGCGTACCACCGCGTCGCCGGGCGGCGACACCGGCGCCACGGCTATACTGACGAGCGATGCGATGTCCGATGGTCACGGCACGAACGCCGCTCGCTGCCAACGAATGCGGTCGCGGCGGCCCCATGCTGTGCCGCTCCGTCGTGGCGCTGCTGGCGCTGCTGATCGGGATTGCGTTCGCCGCGGACCGCGTGGCGGTGCCGGAGTTCCCTGCCCGGGCGGGGGTGCCGATCGACCTCGCTGAGCGCTTCAGCGAGGCCTTGCGCAGCGAACTCATCGAAGCGGGTGTCGGCGTCGCGGCGGCCCCACTGATCACGCCGGGCATCGCCGGGAGCCTCGAGGTCGAGTTCGCACGGCTCATCGCCGAACTCGAAGGCGTGCGCTACGCGCTGTCGGGCGAGGTCGTCGCTCGGCCGGGCACGCCCGGCGCTCCGTTCGCGGTCAACGTGCTGATCGTCGACCACGTGCAAGGCAGGAGCAGCGACGTGCTCTCGTCGCCCCTCGCCGTGGCGACGCTGCCACGCGTGGCGGCGGACGTGGCCGCGTCGGTACTGCGCTTCGTGGACGCGGCGCCCGAGCTGCCGGGCGGCGACGCGGCGCTGTTCGTGTCCACGGAACCGAGGGCGGCAGAGGTCCGGATCGATGGCGTCCCCGTGGGCGTCAGCGGCGTCTTGGACGTGATCAGCCTGCAGCCGGGCCGCTACGAGCTCGAGGTTCGCCTCGACGGCTACCTGCCGGAGGTGCGCACCGTCGACCTGCGCTCACGCGACACGCGTTTCGTGCACGTCGTCCTGACCGAGGTGTCGGGCGGCAGCATCCGCGTGACGAGTCTCCCCAACGCGCTCGTGTACCTCGACGGTGCCTACGTCGGCATGAGCCCGGTGACGCTCACCTCGCTTCCGGGCGATCGGTCGGTTCTGGTCGAGCGGCCCGGTTTCGAGGGTGCGAGCTTCAGCGTGGGGGTGCGGAACTTCCGCGTGCACCGCATCGATGCGGTCCTCACCCCGCTGTCGCCAACCATGCTGGTGTGGCCCGTGGACGCACCGGGCAGCGTGATCGTGGGCGGCGTCCTGCGCCGAGACGGCTACGCGAGCGTGGAGGTCGGCCTCGTGTCGATCGAACGCATACGCGACGGCGCCGTACACCGGGTGTTGCGAGCGGTGCCAGCGCGCGGCGTCTATCGCCTCGACCTCGACACGCTCGAGATCGCACCACTCGCGCACTGATCAGCGTTCGTGCCGTCGTCTGTGACGAGCCCTACCAGGGCCGCTCCCAGCGCACCGCCGCCGTCCATCGCGTCGCTCCGTCCGGAGCACCGTCGACGCCGACGATCCAGCGCACGTCGCCCTCCGCGAGGTCGTGACGGTACTCGAGGGCCGCCGTCCACGCGTTCGCCGCGAGCCACGGGCGCCACGAGCCCTGGGCTGCCAGTTCGCCCGGGATCGCGCGGGTCACCCAGCGCCCCTCGAAGCCCGGCCGGACGCCCGCCGGACCGACACCCAGCCAGCCCTGCAGCCACGACGTCGGACCGCGCCGTGGGGCGTGCACCAGCCCAGCCCCCGCCGCCCCACTCACGACGCCGGCGAGGCGCTCGAGTCGCACGC